>JBDKUU010000509.1:0-3865 GCA_039679525.1 Phycisphaerales bacterium
GCAGGAGGTGCCTGTGAGCGCGCGTAAGGATGAACGGCGGATTCTCGTTATTGCAGCGGTTCTGGCGTC
This sequence comes from Phycisphaerales bacterium, assembly GCA_039679525.1. GTDB lineage: Bacteria > Planctomycetota > Phycisphaerae > Sedimentisphaerales > Anaerobacaceae > PLanc-01. Next base: position 70 of record JBDKUU010000509.1, read on the forward strand.
TTTGTGGGGCGGTGTCGCGGCTGGGGCGGTGAGCATCATTCCGGCGCCGGTTTCTTGCGAACAGCGAGAAGGGGCCTTTGTCATCACGTCCGCGACGCGCGTCGTGGCGGAAGGGGACGCGGCCGGCGAGGCGGCGGGACTCGTTGACTCGCTCGCTCCGGCAACGGGATTTCGGCTGGAGCGGGGGGATGCAGCTTCGTCGGGCTCGAATGCGATCAACCTGCGGATTGATCCGGCAGCGAAGGACCAATTGGGCGAGGAAGGGTACGCGCTGAATGTCACGGCCGCATCGATCGAGCTGCGGGCCGCGGAGAGCGCGGGGTTGTTCTATGGCGTTCAGACGCTGCGGCAGTTGCTGCCGGCGGCGATCTTTGGTTCGGAGAAAGCGGGCGGCGTCGAGTGGACTGTGCCTTGCGTGCGGATCGGCGATTATCCGCGCTTCGGGTGGCGGGGGCTTCTGATCGATCCGGCCCGCCACTTCATCCCTGTGCCGGACTTCGAGCGGTTCATCGACGCGATGGCCCTGCACAAATTCAATCGCCTTCAGGCCCACTTCACCGACGACCAGGGCTGGCGGCTCGAGATCCGGAAGTATCCGCGCCTCGTGGAGATCGGCTCGAAGATGGACTTCACCACGATCTTGAAGCCTCTCGAGTCGCGGGGCGACGAGGCCTCGCGGGCGGGCTGGTTCTATACGCAGGACCAGATTCGTCATCTCGTTCGCTACGCCGCGGATCGGTACATCACGATCGTGCCGGAGATCGAGATGCCCGCCCACACGGGGGCCGCGATCGTTTCCTATCCGCAGCTCGGCCTGTACCCGGAGAAGCTCGCCGCTCTGCCGGTGGACCAGCGGTGGACGGCCCACGAGGGAGTCCTGGCTCCGAGGCCGGCGACCGTCGCCTTCATGCAGGACGTGCTGGCGGAGGTGATCGAGCTGTTCCCGAGCAGAGAGATCCACATCGGCGGCGACGAGGCCAACATCGACCACTGGCGGCAGTGTCCCGAGATGAAAACTCTGATGGCGGAGCTGGGCCTCAAGAATGTGGAGGAGCTTCATAGTTGGTTCATCCGGCAGATGGATTCGTTCCTCACCTCCCATGGCCGGCAGTTGATCGGCTGGGACGAGATCCTGCAGGGCGGCCTGGCCCCCGGCGCGATCGTGATGAGCTGGCGGGGCGAGCAGGGCGGAATCACCGCAGCCCAGGCCGGCCACGACGTCGTCATGGCGCCGACCTCGCACACGTACTTCGACTATTACCAGGGCCCGCCGGCTTCCGAGCCCAAGGCCATCGGCGGCGACGTGCCCCTGGCGAAGGTCTACGCCTACGAGCCGGTCCCGGCGGCCTTGACCGCGGAACAGGCCAAACACGTCCTCGGCGGGCAGGCGCAACTCTGGGGCGAGTACATTTCCACGGCCAGCCATCGCCAGTACATGACCTATCCTCGTGCGGCGGCCCTGGCGGAGGTCCTCTGGTCGAGGCCGCAGGACCGCAACTACGACGGATTCCTCGCCCGGTTGACGGAGCACCTCAAGCGACTCAAGGCCCTCGGCGTGAACTACCGTCCCCTGGACGCCAAGCCGGCGCCGTGAGATCAATCGAGCTCCGGCGAGACCTTTTTCAGGTTTGTGCCCCGTTCCGAGGGAACAGGCTCGGCCTATTCGGTATCTTATGTTCGTGAGGGGCATCGTGCGGCAGTCGGACGAGACCGACGATGCCGGGTGTTTGCGGTGCACCTGTTGAGAGCATGGGACGTGGGGGGCGGGAGAACGAGAGATGAACGCGGAGCGGAATCGCCGGATGTTGTGGACAATCTCTCTCTTCATCGCGGCTTGCTGCGGCGACGCATGGGCTCAGCAAAATCAGGAGCACAAGTACAGCGGCGGCCACGGGACGGAGGGCTACCCTTACAAAATCGCCACAGCCGCCGATCTGGTCCTGCTGGGCGAGAGCCCGGCGGACTACGGCAAGCACTTCATCCTGACCGCGGACATCGACCTCGACCCGAACCTCCCCGGCGGCCGGACCTTCGACAGGGCCGTCATCGCGCCGGACGTCAACGATTCGAACCTGGAATTCGACGGCACGCCCTTCAGTGGGACGTTCGATGGCGACGGCCACACGATTTCGCATCTGACCATCACAGGCACCGGCTACCTGGGCCTGTTCGGCCGACTGAAGTCCCTGCCGCGAGTCCCGGGTCGGGATGCGAAGCGAATAGACGCCAGGATCATGGATTTGGCTGTCGCGGATGTCAACATCACGGGCTGGTACACCTGCGCGGGCGGCCTGGCCGTCTACAATGACGGCGTGATCACCGGCTGCCGGAGCAGCGGTCACATCATGAGCGAGTGGTCTTCGGGCGGCGGGCTTGTGGGCGTCAATTACGGCACTCTCACGGACAGCTGCAGTTCCTGCACGGTCAGTGGAGACGACGTCGGTGGTCTCGTCCAACACAATCTGGGCACAATCGCCAACTGTCGCAGCGACGGAACGATCAGCGGCGATTGGTACGTCGGTGGTCTCGTGGCCAGCAATTCCGGCATGATCATGAGCAGCCATAGCACGAGCACGGTAAGTGGAGATGAATTCGTCGGTGGCCTCGTGGGCAACAACGATGGCGCCATCACCACCAGCTACAGCAGCGGCATCGTAGCGTGGGGAGATTACGAGACAGGGGGCCTGGTGGGGACCAATACCGGCATCATCAGCGTGTGTTGGAGCAGCGAAAAAGTCGCAGGGCACGAGTGGGTCGGCGGCTTGGTGGGAGCGAATGGGGGCAGCGTCACAGCCAGTTACGCCATAGGCACGGTTGATGGTAGCCGCTTCGTTGGGGGCCTTGTAGGGGAGGGGGGCGGCATCACTATGTGTTACAGCCTCGCCAGAGTGACAGGACATGAGGGAGTTGGCGGTCTCGCAGGAGGCGACTGGTGCTTCACGCCAACGAGCTTCTGGGATGTGGAGGTCTCCGGACAGCCGAACGATGTGGAGCAGACGGGTCTGACAACGGCCCGGATGAAAGACATCAACACATTTTTGGATGCGGGGTGGGATTTCGTCGGTGAGACGCGGAACGGCACTTGCGACTATTGGCAGATGTCGCCGGGAGAGTATCCCCAGTTGTGTTGGTTCGCGGGCAACCGGCCGGCGATGCCGGAAGGGGAGGGCACGGAGGAGAAGCCGTACCTCATTCGAGACGCTCGCGATCTGGGGACCGTCTGGTGCGAGCCCACGGCGCACTACCGCCTGGTCGAGGACATCGATCTGTCGGAGATAAGGTGGTCGATGGCCGTGATCCCTTCTTTTGGCGGTTCCTTTGAAGGAAATTACATCTTTGGTCTTCACATCGAAGGCTACGCATATCTGGGCCTGTTCGGACAAACAGACGCGAAGGCACGCATTTCCTGGTTGCGCTTGCTGGAGACCGAGATCAGAGGAACCTATTGCGTCGGGAGTCTGGCCGGAGACAACGGCGGCGCCATCGCGAACTGCAAGGGCTATGGTCTGATCAGGGGAGCAATCGCTGTCGGCGCCGTTGTGGGCTCGAATCGCGGAAGCATCGCCAAGAGCGGAAGCTCCGGCCTGGTCACAGGGCGCTCCCGCGTCGGTGGTCTCGTGGGTTTGAGTTCTGGTAGCATCCGTTCATCCTACGCCGACTGCGTCGTCGCGGGGGACCAGGCTGTCGGCGGACTGGTGGGAGAGGCCGCAGGAATGGGGCAGGAGAATAGGGAGACCGAACTCGTAGTCGGTTGTTACAGCACCAGTGAGACCGTCGGCGGCGAGGCCGTCGGCGG
>JBDKUU010000510.1:0-1898 GCA_039679525.1 Phycisphaerales bacterium
GACGAACCAGCAAGAGTCGGGTGCGGACCCGGCGGTCGCACCAGGCGCTCAAGCCGGTCAATTACGCGCTGTGCCCCAAGTGCAGCCAGTCGATCCTGCCGCACACCGCGTGCAACAACTGCGGGTACGTGAACCCGAATCTGACGCTCAAGCTCGGTAAGGAGGAAACCGACTAAACATGCGTATTGCAGTGGATGCCATGGGAGGGGACCACGCCCCGGACGAAATCATCGCCGGCGTACTTGAGGCGTTGCCCCAGATAGACAAGGATGATGCGCTGATCCTGGTGGGTCCGAAGGACCTGCTGGAACAGAAGCTGGCCGCAGCAACCTACGACAAAGAGCGATTGATCATCGTCGACGCGCCGGACGTGATCGGCATGGACGAGAAGCCTGTCGACAGCCTTCGCAAGAAGCCGCACAGTTCGATCAGCGTAATGGCGAAACTGGCCAAGACCGGCGAGGCCGACGCGGTGATTTCCGCCGGCAACACCGGCGCCTGCGTGGCGGCTTTCCAGATGCGCATGCGCACGTTGGCCGGCGTGAACCGCCCCGGCATCGCGGTGGTCTTCCCGAGCCCCAGCGGCCCGGTCACCATCTGCGACGTCGGCGCCAACATCGCCTGCAAGCCGATCAACCTGTACCAGTATGGGCTGATGGCGAGCATCTATTCTCACGATTTCCTCGGGATTCAGAACCCGCGAATCGGACTGATGAGCATCGGAGAAGAGGATGCCAAGGGCAATGAAGTCGTCAAGAAAGCCGCGGATCTGCTTCGCAGCGATTCACGGCTGACCTTTATTGGAAATATTGAGGGAAGAGACATCTTCCGCGGAGTCTGCGAGGTAGTCGTCTGCGAGGGGTTCGTCGGCAACGTCGTCCTCAAGCTGACGGAAGGCGCAGTCGACAGCCTGTTCCGCGCCATCAAGCAGGAGTTGATGCAGGAACAGCCGCAACTGGCCCTGATGTTCAAGCCGATCATCATGCGGGTCTACCAGAAGCACGATTACAACGAGTACGGCGGGGCTCCCCTGCTGGGCATCGACGGCACGGCCCTGATCTGCCACGGCGCCAGCAAGGCCCGCACGATTCGAAACGCCGTACGCACCGCCAAGACTTGCTACACGCAGAAGATCAACGAGCGTATCATGGAGAGTCTCGCGGAAGCTGGCGTAAGGACAACGGATGCAGAGCAAGAATGAGGATCGCCTCCCGGCGAACCGTGCCGTCATTACCGGGTGCGGCTCCTTCGTTCCCGCCAAGATCCTGACCAACGACGATCTCTCGAAGATAGTCGAGACTTCGGATGAGTGGATCGTCACGCGGACCGGGATCAAGATGCGCCACGTCACCTCGGACGAGGAGACGACGGCCCACCTGGCGACCGAGGCGGCCAAACGAGCCCTGGAGTACGCCAAGTTCAATGCCGAGGACGTCGAACTGATCGTCGTGGCCACGATCACGCCGGAGATGGTCTTCCCCTCCACCGCCTGCTTCGTGCAACAGGCGATCGGGGCCAAGAAGGCCTGGGCGTTCGACGTCGCCGCCGCGTGCAGCGGGTTCGTGTACTCCCTGCACATGGTTCAGCAGATGATGGAGAACGGCCGGCTCAACAGCGCCCTGGTGATCGGAGCCGAAACCCTCACGAAGATCACCAACTGGAAGGATCGCACCAGTTGCATCCTCTTCGGCGACGGCGCCGGCGCGGTCCTGCTTCAGAGGAAACAGGACGCCGGACGGGGAATCATCTATAGCACGCTGGGCGCCGACGGAGCCTATTGGGAATCGCTGTGCTGCCGGGCGCACGGCTCCCGCCATCCGGCGAAGAAGCCCCTGGTCGATCCGGACATGATCTTCATGCAGATCAAAGGCCGGGAAGTGTATCAGCAGGCGGTGCGG
>JBDKUU010000511.1:0-10365 GCA_039679525.1 Phycisphaerales bacterium
CCTCGAAATCGTCCGCCCACGTGTATTTCGGCGGAACTGGTGGAGTCGGCGGCTCCGGCGGGACCGGCGGAACCTGTGGCTCCGGCGGGACTGGCGGGACCGGTGGCTCCGGCGTGAAGCGAGGATAGTCCTTTCCTTCATCGATGGACCAGGTGTCCGCGCTGCCGTTCTTGTGCTCGCCGACGAAGTCCCAGCCGGCGTCGATGAACGTCGCCGCTTTCCGCAGTTCGACGGTCGTCAGGCCGGTCCCGACGGCGCTCGAGGTCCGCCCTGTGGTCAGGATGTCCCAGAAGCAGGCGAAAGCGAGGGTCTTTTTCGCCAGGCCGACAAGTCCGCCGGCATTGGTCGCCGTGCTCACCGCTCCGGTGGCAAGGCAATGGCTCATGTTGCCCTGTTCCATCCGGCCGATCAGCCCGCCGATGTTCTCGTACCCATGGACCTTTCCCCCCGCATAGCAGTTGTCGATGTTGCAGCGAGTTCCCAGGCCCAGCAACCCTCCGATGTCCCGGCCGTCCCTCCAGCCGGAGACCTCGCACGTGCTGGAGCACCGACGGATCGTGCCGCCGTAGCAGGCGCCAACGAGCCCGGCCACACGCTGACGGGCGGACGCCGCGCCGCCCTCCACTGTGCAATCCTCCACCGTCCCCTCGACCTGCTGGCCGATCAGCGGCGCCACCAGCACATACAGGCTGCCGCCTTGCTCCAGACGCGGATTGACGAGAGTCAGCCGGCGGATGATCGCCTGGTTGGTGCATCCAAACAGGCCGACGCAATTCTCCTGGAACGGGTACGTGAAATTGGAGATCGAGTGGTCGTTTCCGTCGAATACGCCCGTGAAAGCCGCCTCTTCACGGCCGATGATGCGGAACTTGTCCTTCAACCCGGCCATGTCGAGGTCCGCTTCGAGCCGGTAATGGCGATCCCATTCGGCCGCGAAATCCCCGATGGCGTTGAGCTCTTCCACGGTGCGAATCAGATAGGGATTCTCCGCCGTGCCCTGCCCCTGGCTTTCGGGGAAGGCCCTGGTCTCCAGCGGCGTACCCGGCTGTTTCTCCCAGGCCAGTCGCGGATAGTCCTTGCCCTCGTCGATCGTCCACGCCGAGCCGCGTCCCCAGCCCAGGAACGTCGCGCCGCGGCGCAGCTCGTCCGTCGTCTTGCCCGCGCCGCCGGGAGCGAGCGTCGGACCGCTCACCTGCGCGTCCCAGAAGGAACTGCAGCAGACAGCGTCGCCTCCCGTCAATCCGCCGTAATGCGATTTTCCCTGGACACGATTCGCGGCGTAGCAATTGCAGATCAGGCCGGTCATTCCCGCCAGACCGCCCACCGCGTTGTTGCCCTGGACCGCGCCTGTCGCATAGCAGTCCCGCACGGGTCCCTCGTTGCACCCGATCAAACCGCCGACGGCGCCGTTGCCGGAGACGTTCGACGTCGAGAAGCACTGGCTCACGCCGCTGTCTCCTCTGTAGAGGCCCAGCAGCCCGCCCACGTCCTTCTGGCCGGAAACCGAGCAGGACGTGGAACATTGATAGATCAACCCGGCGCCGTCGCCGATCAGGCCGCCGACCTGGTCCTTGCCGGTGACGGAGCCGCCCCTGACGAAGCAGCGTTCGACCTTGCCGCCCAACCTCCCCGCGAGGGGGCCGACGGTCTTGCTTTGCGGGACATCGATCTCGACGTCGGCAAGCGTCAGGTCCCGGACTTCCGCATCGGCGTATCCCAGCAGTCCCACGTTGTCCCCCAGGTACGACGCGATCTTCAGATGGGAGATCGTCTTGCCGTTGCCGTCGATCACGACCACGAGGGGCCTGTTCGGCGTACCCTGGGGCACCATCGCAACGCCTTCCAGGTCGATATCCTCCTGGATCCTGTAGTGCACCGGGTTGCCGGGTTTGCCGGGCTGGGTCCGCATGGCCTTGAGGTGTTCGGCCGTGGAGATCAGATAGGGGTCGGACGCCGTCCCGGCCCCTCCGCCGAACTGGGCCCGCGCCGGCGGACAGGAGAACGCGGCGAAACAGATCGCCAGGATCGCACAGAGTCGCTTCCTCTGCTTCATTTCTCGCCCTTCCAAAGCATGATTGCAGCGACACAGACACGCAGAGATCGATACGGAAAGATGACGATGCGCTCCGCCTGTGTCCCTGGATTCTCAACCTCCTCCATCTTACCAGCTAGTGGATCTGTTTTCAAGTGATTCCTGCACGGGAGGAGAAAAGGGGACATTCTGCTTTTTGGTCGACGGTCACGCGCCGATTCGATTGAGGAAAGTGCGCTTTGGGCCAGTAGCAGGAGAACGATGCTGCGCATCGCCTTTGAGCGGGCGGAGATCGGTTGTTCTCTTTTAGAACCGTGCCATTGGCGCAAGGCGCAAAATGCCCGCCGGCCCGTCGCGCAGCGGCGAGTCGACGGACTCCGGATCTGTCCGTTTCTTCCTTTCTTATTTTGCAGTCCCATCCGGCCGGGCCCCATCGCAGAAACGGTCATGCACCCCCTGCCCGAGGAAAGGCGAGGTCGGCGTAGGAGCGAGAAGTCCAGTCCGATCGCGAGGCCGGGGAGCGACGAGAGACCAGGACCGCCTCACAGATCGTGGTGCGTGCGTCTGATCGACTTGGCGCGGAATCTGGGTTTGTCGCCCGTGCTGCGGGGTTTCTGGATTTCCGTGATGATCCGGCCCCGGCGAAAGATCGTGACCGAGCCGGTGGATTCGCTCACGGTCACGGCGATCGAATCCGTTACCGCCGTGATGGCCGCCGCCGCATGGTGGCGGGCGCCCAGGCCGCGAGGCAGCTCGAATTCCTCCAGGCTGGCCGTGCGGAGATAGGCGCCGCAGGTCTCCATGATGCCGTCGCCGCGGACGATGAACGCCCCGTCGAGCGTAGCGAGCTCCTTGACGGTCTCTTCGAGGGAGTAGTCGAGGATATTCCGCTCATCCGCCGGATAGCCTTTGAACGGGTTGAGCACAAGCTGGCGGGTGAGGGGCAGAACGTGGTCGGTGTCGCCGATCACGAACAGGACTCCCACGGCCCGCCCCTCGCGACCTTCGCTGCCGAGTTCGGAGGCGATGTCGACCACGCGTTCGATCACCTCGGGCAGGATTCGGCCGGTGGTGTCCGAGGTCTCCTCCCCGGTGGCGAAGATCCCGTATTCCCGCCCCACTTCCGTGACGATGATGGTGTCCAGCGTCTTTGAGGAGGCCACGCCGGAGAGGAAGACGACGCGATCGCCATACTGGACCAATCCCCTGGACAAAGCCAGAAAGACGGCGATTTTCACCTGTCCGACCCGCGTCAGCGGCACGTTGGGAATCCTCAGGCACCTGACGCCGCCGCCCAGACGGGCCTCGATTTCGGTTACGGAGGCCTTGGTTACGTAGAGCACCCGAGCCTTCACAGGCAAATCCAGGTTCGCCGCCTCATCATCCATGGCGTCGACGTAGATGAATAGGGCCACGGCCCCGCAGGTTTCCACGATATCGGGAATTTGCTGCAGGAGGGCGTTGGTGATGACCCGAGCGGAGGCTCTCTGACTCTCCATCGAGTCCTCGCTCATGGGGCTCTTCACCGGATTGACCGCTTCTCTGATCATGCCTGCCTTTCGTGCCTGCGACTGCAAGAACCGGCCGCTTGTGCCGCCACAAGAACCTACCCCCCTCGCCCCGGCGCGTGTTCGAGCCATTTCTCCCGATCCGAAGGCAGTAAATGTCTGCCGGACAAAAAAAGGATTGACGAGCCGACACGACCGTCGGGGAATTCCGTCTCGGCGCGGGCCAAAAACCAGGCCCCGCGCTGCGGAGGGAGAGGGAGAGACTACGCGGGGCCTTGTGTACGCATTCGTGCCGGCGTCCCACGGACGCCCTTGATCTTTGGGGGACCTGTCGCGACCACGAAGTCTCGAGGGCGACGGCCCCATCTCGATTACCCTTACGCAGGTGACCGTCTCCGGTTCAGAGAGTCCATCGGGATTCCCGACGCCCTTCAGCGGTTGAGCCACGCAATCGACGCATTCAGGACCCCGGCGAACGACACCCACGCCAGGTATGGCGTCAGCAGCCCCGCCGCCGTCCTGGACACCTTGGCGAATCGCCCTAGCGTAACGGCCAGGGCAATCCAGAGCAGCGCGAGCACGACCAGCGCCAAGGCGATCCGATGCCAGCCGAAGAACACCCAGGACCACAGGGCGTTCAAGGCAAGCTGGCCCAGGAACCACGCGAGCGCCACTCGCACGGCCCGGGAACCGAGGCCTTGCCGCCAGACGAGAAACGCCGCGATTCCCATCAGGATGTACAGCCCCGTCCAGACCGGGCCGAAGACCCAGCTCGGCGGCGTAAAGAACGGCTTCTGAATCGCCGAGTACCACGACGTGAAATCCGCCGGGCCGGCGGCCAGCGAGCCGATCGCTCCGGCCGAGAGACTCACGCCGCAAGCCCCAACCAATCGGAGACTGTCCTTGCCGTTCAGAACTCACCCCCACTTCCGGGCAATTCATTGCGACGATCGATCGTCGGACGCTCATCGCTCAAAGCCCAACTGGTATACAGGCGGCCGGGCCGGCCGGTTCCTCAAGACAAAGACGCTTTTGCCCGCGTTTTCACAGAACTCGACGCCCGGCGGACTGTACAAGATGAGGCAGGTGGCGGTGACAGTCACCCGGCGAGCGGCGGCAGGAGCGCAGACACAGACACAAGAAAGGGACCGGAATGGATATCTTCGAATTCGCGATGGACAAGGAGAGATACAGCGAGTTGTACTACCGCGATCTGGCGCAAAGGAGCAACAACGCAGGACTCAGGAATATACTGACCATGCTGGCCGACGAAGAAGCCAAGCACTACCGGACTGTCGAACAGATGAAGGCCGGCGCGCCCGAGGCGGCCGCCGATACGCCGGTGCTCGGCAACGCCAGGCAGATCTTCGAGAAGATGCGAAAGTCCGGCGAGAAATTCGACTTCCATGTGGGCGAGGCGGACCTCTACCGCAAGGCGGCCAAGATCGAAGAGGAAAGCAAGCGATTCTACAGCCAGAAGGCCGATGAAGCCACGGACCCCGCGCAGAAGGAGATCCTCTGCAAACTGGCCCAGGAAGAGAATAAGCACCTGCTGCTGGTGGACAATCTCCGCAGCTTCGTGTCCCGGCCGGAGACGTATCTCGAAAATGCCGAGTTCAATCACTTCGACGATTACGTCGACGGGGAGTTCTGAGACGCCGGGAGCCAGCGAGGCGTTCGGCCGCAAGCCAAAGAGCCCGCGTAAGCATGTTGTCCCCTATCGAGGCAAGACATAGCTACGCAAGCGTGGCCATGGCGCCCAACCATCAGATCAGGACGATCGGAGCACTGACGCCGACGGCTCGGCGAAGACGCCGCCTCCATCGCGATCAGGGAACGGGAACGGGGGCAACGCCTTCGGCGCTATTTTTCAGAGCCTTCTGCAGATCGGCTTCGAGGCGGCCCAGGATGTCCGCGAACCCCTGGTTGAGGGCCGCGACGAAAGCCTGGGCAGTCCGGTCCTGCATGGGCACGGCCGCCCGGTAGATCTGGGTGAAGACCACATTCTCATTGCCGCGGACGTTGTTCAGCAGGAACAGCCGCACCTCGATCACCGCCGCGGGCGAGGACTCGTTGGAGAAATCGCCGTAGAGGGACGTCACATTTCCTTCGAGCGTGTAGTCCGGCACGACCCGACTGCCCGTCGGCAGGACCTCCGTGAACAGGCCCGACCGGGCCAGCCAGTTGCGGGTCTGCTCGGTGATCATCGCGCTGGGGGCGATGAGGAACTGGCGATAGTAGTCGGTCTCGTACTTGAATTGATCGAGGCGGTAGACGAAGTTCCGCGCCGTGAAGGCCGCGTTGACGCTGAACCGCTGCACTTCCAGAGAGCCGTTGACGATCGTCGGGAGAGGCTCGCCCGGCCGGACCACCTCCAAGAGGTAGCGATCCTCCTGCTGCGGGGAGACCGACGAGCATCCGCCCGCGACCAGGCCGATGCCGAGAAGGCACAGACAGGGAAGGCCGAGCCGCAACGAGATTCCCGGCGACCCGCTTGGGGTTTTCACAGTCCTTCGAGTGCGAATCATTTCAATACCTCCGATGTGCGGGGCGGATTGCTGAACAGAAGTTCGGACGGGCGTTCCTTGAGGATCGTGACCAGATCGTTGAGGCCCTCCAGGGTCTCCCGCAGATCGACCAGGATCGTCTGAATCTCCGGCCTCTCGGTGGCCAGCACCTTGTTGAGCTGCGCCGACATCAGGTTCAGCCGGCCCACGACCTCCGGGAGATTCGCCCGTCGGACCATGCCTTCCGGCGGCATCAGCAGGTCCTTGAGATACTGGTTCGTCTCGCGAAGCTCGGCGATCAGGCCCTGGGCCTCGTGGCTCACGGCCGGGATGTTGGAGTCCGCAACGGTTTGATTCAAGGTCTTCAAAAGCTGCTCGACATCCGCATTGATCCTCACCATGTTCAGGGCGGCCAGCTTCTGATCGACCGCAGTCAGCGTCTCCTGCATCTGGCGGCTCAACTGCGGGACATTGGCGTCCGCCACGGCCTGATTGAGCGCGGCCAGGAACTTCAACGCGGAGGCGTTGATCTTGTCCATTTCCAGATCCTCGATCTTCTGGCGGCCCATCTGCAGCGTGGCGCGAAGCTCCATGCTCAATTCCGCGAGATCGGCGTCGGAGATGGCGGTGTTCAACGATTCGAACAGCTTCTGCAGCGAGCCGGCCAGCCCCTGCACGTCGATGCTCTGCAGTTGGGTCAAGACCTTGTCGATGGAGTCTTGGATCGTCGTCAGCTCGCCCGGGGCCGAGGGAATCACGGTGTAAGTCGGCTGCCACGGAACCTCCTCGACGGGGAACCGGTTCGGATCGAGGTAGTTCATCTCGAGATAGGCCTGCCCCGTGAGGATGTTCGAAGTGATCCGCATCCGAAGCCCCCGCGCGATCATCTGCTGCATGGACTCCTCGATCCTCTCGGCCGCGAAGTCGGGCATCTTCGACCGGGGCACCGCGGTGACCACGCGAACGTAGGGCGCGTACGGCGACATGCGTCCGTCGTCGGTGGGCAGCTTGTAGATGTTGCCCACGAAACCGATCTGCGAGACCTGCCCGATGCGAACGCCCCGGAACTCCAGAGGCGATCCGACGCTCAATCCCGTGATGGACTCGGCGAAGTACGATTCGAAGTGCAGCTCATTATGCGCCAGCAGCCCCGCCCCGAACACCACGACGGCCACCACGATCAAAGCGATCGCGACGAGCACGAAGATCCCGATCTTAAAGTAGTGCGGCTTTGCATCCATTCCACAAACCCATCCAATCTTGAGCGGTAGAAGCGTGGAAGCGTTTAAGCGTGAAAGCGTCAGAGCTCTGCGCATCTACGCTTCCACACTTCCACGCTTCTACGCGTCCACCTTTTCCAGCCGTCGATTGAAGAACTGCCGAACCATCGGATGCTCGCTCTTGTCGCGAAGATCCTTCGGCCGGCCTTCCGCGACGATCGTCTTGGTCTCCCGATCCACCATGATCGCGCGATCGGCCACCGCAAAAATACTCGGCAGTTCGTGCGTCACGATCACAAACGTCAGCCCCAGGTTCTTCGACAGCTCCAGGACCAGCTCGTCGAGCTGCGCCGAGGTGATCGGATCGAGACCCGCCGAGGGCTCGTCCAGAAAGAGAATCTTGGGGTCCAACGCCAGGGCCCTCGCAATGGCGGCCCGTTTTCGCATGCCGCCGCTGAGCTCGGCCGGCATCTTGTACGCCGCCGCCTGGAGCCCCACCGCCTTGAGCTTCATCTGGGCGATCACCTCGATCGCCTCGCGAGGCAGATCCGTGAACTCCTCGAGCACCAGAGCGATGTTCGACAGAATCGTCATCGAGCCGAACAGGGCGCCGCTCTGGTAGGCCACGCCGATCTTCCTGAGCACGTCCAGCCGCTCCTGCCCTTCCGCGGCGACGATGTCGGACCCGTCGATCAGGACGCTGCCGCGGATCGGCCGCACGAGACCGATCATGTTCTTGAGCAGCGTGCTCTTGCCGGACCCGGACCCGCCGAGAATCGTGAAGACCTCCCCCGCCCGGACTTCGAAGTTGATGTCCTTGAGGATGACCGTGCTGCCGTACCCGGCCGTGAGGTTCTTCACCTGGATTATGGGTTGATCCGCCATCTAGATCCTGACAAACTGCCGCCAAGTAGAATCGAAAGCAAAACAAATCCGAAGCTCGAAATCCGAAATCCGAAACAAATCCAAAGCACGAAACCCAAATGACCGAAACGCTGTCGCCCGCCGAGAGTCTTGTTTCAAATTTCGAATTTGGGTCATTTGAATTTGTTTCGGATTTCGAGTTTCGAATTTCGGATTTCTTTTCAAATTCCCAGGAAATAGTAGACAACGGCAAACACGCCGTCGGCGATGACGATCGCGATGATCCCGCTGACGACCGCGCGGGTGGCCGAGTCGCCGACGGCGCTGGGCCCGGTGCCGGTCTGGAGACCGCGCAGACAGCCGATGCCCGCGATCAGGGTCCCGAACACGAACGTCTTGGCCAGGCCGCCGAAGATGTCGCCGAGCGTGGCCGCGGCGCTGATCCGCTCGATGTACGTGCTCAGGGGCACGTCCCACGTGGCCATCACCACGCCGCACCCGATCAGCCCGAACAGGAGGTTGAACATCGTCAGCAGAGGCAGCATGCACACCGCGGCGATCAGCCGGGGCAGGACCAGGAACTGCACCGGGTCCAGCCCCATCGTGGTCAAGGCGTCGATCTCTTCGTTGACCTTCATCGTGCCCAACTCGGCCGCGAACGCCGATCCGCTGCGGCTGGCCAGGACCAGCGCCGTGATCAGCGGGCCCAGCTCGCGGAACAGAGCGATCGCCACGAGGTCCGCGACGAAGATCTCCGCGCCGAAGTTCTGCATGGCGGCCGCCGACTGAAACGCAAGGATCAGTCCGATAAGAAAGCCCAGCAACGCCGTGATGCCCATGGCGTTGACGCCGGCCTTCTCGGCCATCAGGAGCGTGTCCTGCTTTCGCAGATTGGCCGGACGCAGCACGGTCTGGGCCAGTTTCACGCAGATCTCGCCGGTGAAACTGATCTGAGCGGAAAAGTCGGAAAATGCATCGACGGCCCATTTGCCGAGGTTGTGGATGGCGTTGGCGACAGGCCCCAGGGGCGTCGGCGGCGAGACCAGATGATCCACCTCGAACAGGGCCATCAGTTGCTGAAACTGCGGCCGCAGGTCGCGGATCTCGATCTGGCCGTCGTTCTGTCCCTGAATCTGCTTGTACTCCAGGAGCAGCGCAATCCCGGCCGCATCGCAGTAGCCGACGCCGCCGGCCTGCACGATCAACTGCGTGGGGCGCAACTCGCGAAGCTCGCGCGTGCTCTGCCGCCAGAGCGAGGCGGCGCTGTCGCGATCCAGCCGGCCCTCGAGGGTCAGCGTGGCCGGTCCATCCCGTCCGGCCTCCCATTTGTATGTGGCCTGTGCCGTATCTTCCATGACGCCCATCGATCCAAAGAACTCAAGAGGCCCCATTCTATACCGCCCGGAGTCCCTTTGCCTAGCCCCTTGCGGGCGTTCTTCTTTCAATCCGCTCGCACGGACCGCGTTGAGAGCCGAGGCGTTGCAGACGTCCAGGAGCCGGGGGCGCTGCCCCCAGACCCCCGAGATTTTTCGCTTTGGGCCAGCAGCATGAGGGGTGCTTCGCACGCCCTGAAACGAGCGTTTCGCTCGCATCCCTTGCTGGAGGCCCAAAGCGATAAACTTCGCAGGCAGGTCCGTTTCGGACCTGCATTCAGCCTTGCGGAGCAGGAACCTCTCTCGTTTGCCTGGCGGGGGGCGGTCCGCCGGGATATCCGGGCACGCCCCCTGCGGAGAGGAGCGAGTGTCCCTGATGGTCAGCGGCATGAACGCTCGCTACAATAGCCACCCGGGCCATCCGCGCACGTGTTGTGCGCGGCGGCTCTTCGGAGGTCTCGATAGAAGAACGAAGGAGGTCGAATTATGGCGGGCAACGCTGTCGATACGATGGTTCGACGGGAGTTCTTGGAGAAGCTGGGCGCGCTCTCGCTCGGGGCGATGGCCGGCGGCGGACTTGCCGCGAACTCGGGTCACGCAAAGGAGCGTCAGCCCGCCAAGGCCTGGGAGCCGGTCTCCGACCGCAGGATCCGCGTGGGCATCGTCGGGTACGGCGTGTGCAAATTCGGCGCCCAGTTCGGCTTCCAGGACCACCCCAACGTCGAAGTCGTCGCGGTCAGCGACCTGATCCCCGAGCGGCGAAACGGCCTGATGCAGGACTGCCGGTGCGCCAAGTCGTACGACTCGCTCGAAGAGCTGGTCAAAGACCCCAAGATCGAGGCGGTCTTCGTGGCCACCGAC
>JBDKUU010000512.1:0-1991 GCA_039679525.1 Phycisphaerales bacterium
GACCGCCCTCCACATCTTCAAGAACGTGAACGGCGTCAAACCCTCACAGCGCATCGGCCTGGGGACGGAATTCAACTTCACACTCTACTGATCTTCCGTTCCGGATAGGCTCCACACTGTCGTTCGCCAGCCTCGCACACAATACCGAGGCCCGCGTCGGGTGGATGCGGGCCTCGGATTTGTATGACTATTCCGGCACCCCAGGTGCGGGGCCGCCGTGCAGGCTGTCAGAAAGGTTTCGAGAACGTCGCCGTCCGCCCGGCCAGCGACGCGATCTCTTCCTGCGACAGGGCGCGATTGTAGAAACGAGCGTCGTCGATCATACCGGTGAAGGGTCGTTCAACCGACGTGCCATTGCGCCAGGCGCCGATCAGGCCATCGCCCAGGGTCATCGTCTGCACGGCGTCGAGCGTTTGCGAGACCTCCTTGTAGCCATTGAGCCACAGGGCCCACTCGGTGTTCGAGACGGTCACCGCCACATGGTTCCAGTGGTTGGCCCTTGCGATGCCCGTACCGGAAATGTCGGTTAGCCCATAGAGACCGGAATTGACCTCGCCGTAGCTGTATCGCCAATGCAAGTCGCCGGCAGCCCAGTCATCGCTGTTGAAGAAGCTGAAGAATTCGGTCGGCGCCGGATCGACTGTCGCATTCACCCACATGGCGATCGTCAAGGCAGTCACGCTGCCGAGCACCGGGACATCCACGGCGTCGCCGATGCCATCGAGCACGAGGACCTGACCTCGTGTCGCATCGGTCCCGGCCTTGGCGTCGCCGACCGCGGTGCCATGATTCGTGCCGGCAGAGTCCTTGAGGTCGCCGTCGAACTTGTACCAGGCCGCGAGGCCCACAGTGCCCGGATCGACCGGCGTGATGAACTCGGGGGCCGTGCCTTGCAGTTCGATGTCATCGAAGTACAGCGTGCCCACCGCCCCGGCGCCCTCGACGCCGATCACCAGCTTCGTCACATTCGTGAGGCTGGCGCCCGTCGAGGCCAGATCGATGTTCCAGGGCAGCCACTGGGTCCGCTTGATGTCGCCGGCGTCGCCGTTGTAGGGCACCTTCGTGTTGTTGATTTTCAGGTACAGGGCGCCGGTGTTGTTCGGGTCGCCATAGAAAGCAAGCGACAGGGTCTTGTACCCGTGCTTCGTCCAGTCCTGCGGATCATCGAAGGTCCGCGTGGCCTCGGCGATTGTGGCGCCATCGGAGTTGTTGTAGAAGAACGGCATCGACTGCTTGCCGTTCTGCACGATGGTCGTCTCCGAGAAGGTGCCGTTGACGGCGTCACCGAGCCCCACGATGGAGCCGTTGGTGTCGATCTCGTAGCCGTCGAGCCAGGTCTGGAAGATCGCCTCCTCCGCGTCCATATCGTCCGTATAGCTCTCGAAGCCATCCACCACAAGGGCCGTCACGGTCGAGAAGCTCCACACATCGCTCTCCCATTCCGGGGCTGCCTCCGCCGCGTTGACCTCGACCACCTTCCAGAAGTACGTCTCGCTCAGGTTCAGATCCGACGCATAGCGGGGCTCGTCCACCGTGGCGACCAGGGACAGATTGTTCGCATCGGTCCCAAGGAAGACCTGATGCGACACGGCCTGTCGTCCGGCCCGCCAGCTCAGGGTCGCATCGGGAAGCACGTCTACGCCACTATCCGCAGGCACGTGCTCTCTGGCCGCCAGCGGCACATAGAAGAACCGCACCTCGCTGAGACTGACCATCGCCGTGGCGCCCCAGTTGTCGTTGATCGTCAGCTTGACGTACTTCGCCATCACCCCGCCGAAATCGACGGTGATGTTCGGCGTATACGTCGCTTTGGCAGGTCCCTGGGCAAACTCCGGCACACCCTCCAACGGGACCCAGGTCTCGCCGTCGATGGAGTACTCGACCGCAACATCCTTGGCGCCGAAGCCCATGAAGGCCTCGAGTTCGGAGTTGGCGTTCCAGACCCACATTTGGTGCAGCGTGTAGACCTTGTCGAACGTGAACTCGATCCA
>JBDKUU010000513.1:0-10171 GCA_039679525.1 Phycisphaerales bacterium
GATCTGCATCTTCTCGGAACCGGTGAACTGTCGTCGTGTCGTCATGAACATTCCCTTTCACAGTGACGGCCAATGTACTCTCTCACTCACAATCCGGGAATGTCCAATTCCGTCAGAGGCAACACAACCACAAACACCGGCTTGTTCGGATCGATAGGATCGCCCTTTCACTTGCATGATTCTCCAACCTCTTCTCTCACGAACCGGTTTCTCTTCATACAGTATCGGATATGGACGTTAGTGGCAGATTCAAGGGAGATTAGTTTTTGGTGAAACCTCGCCGAAAGGCATGCCGATTCTCTCACACAGTCGCTGCGTGACAAAGCGAAAAAAAATCTCGCCTCTAATCCATTTTCAGTGTGGTCCTAATCTCACCCTAACAGGACCCGGCGACAATCACCCTCGAATGCATTTGGCTCTGTTTGGCGGTTCTATACTCGCGAGTTGGAGGTGGGTGAAAGGGGCCTCAATGGTCACTTCTCTGTTGGAGGACCCTGATTGACTCTCCCATATTGTGCGGCGGCAGTGTTGCCGTCACACTCAATAGTGGATCGAATTCTGGAGGAAAGAACTCATGAGAAAGACCGCACTGATCGCCCTGATGGGCATGGCTGTGGCCGGCATTGCCGGGGCGGCCGACGTCAACATCTCGACGAACATCACCACGTCGGGCACGTGGACCGCGGACAACGTCTATCACCTCAAGGCCCTGATCTACATCGAGCCCGGCGCGAGCCTGACCATCGAGCCCGGCACGATCATCCGCGGCACGCCGGAGAGCGCGCTGATTGTCGCCAAAGGCGCCAAGATCTTCGCGAACGGCCGGAAGGACGCCCCCATCATCATGACGTCCGAGCAGGACGATCTGAAGACCTGGCGTCAAACCTGCGAAGAGTGGGGCAATCTGACGATCATGGGCAACGCCCTGATCGCGGCCACGCTCGACAAACAAGGCACGGGCCAGCCGGACGGCACGGACACCGCCCAAATGGAAGGCCTTACGGCCCGTTTCGCCGGGGACACGCTTCCCCTCTATGGCGGCAACGACGACGATGACGACAGCGGCGTCGTTCGCTACGTCTCCCTGAGATACGGCGGCAAAGTGCTCAGCATCGCCAACGAGCTGAACGGCATGTCGCTCGGCGGAGTCGGACGGGGAACCGAGATCGATCACGTCGAGATCATGAATAACGTGGACGACGGCATCGAGATCTGGGGCGGCACGGTCACCCTCAAGTACGCGACCGTGTGGAATATCGGCGACGACAGCTTCGACTTCGATCAGGGTTATCGCGGCAAACTCCAGTTCGGCCTAATCGTTCAGGGCTTCTGCGGCGTCAAGAGCCAGGGCTCGGGCATCGGGGACAACTGCTTCGAAATGGACGGAGCCGAATCCGCGGCCTCGCAACCATTCGGGGCTCCCAGCATCTACAACTTCACCGTGATCGGCCAACCGTACGACGGGGACAATGCGACGGAGTGGCGCGACAACATGCGGGCCCAGTTCGGCAACTGCATCTTCATGGACATCGGCGAGAAGCTGATCGTCGACGGCGGCACCGGTGGCGACGGCGGCGGCTACGGCTCGGCCGGCGTCCCGACGTTGCTGTCCTTGTTCAGCACGCCGTACAACACCTACCCGACGAACACGGCCGGCGTGGACCCGAAGGTTCTTTATCCGAACTTCACCTCGGGCAACTGGTGCCAGTTCACCGACTGCGTCTTCTACCGCAACTTCGAGACGGCCACCCTGACCAGCTTCAACGCGATGGGACAGGCGTATCGGAATAAGATCGAGGACAACATCTCGAAGATGCCGATCGTGAATATCGTCCGTGACACGCCGGCGCAGGTCGGCGGCAAGGTCATGGCCCGCGTGACGAAGCTCAATCCGCTGGCCGCCAACGAGGCGCTCACCGCCGGCGGTACGGCTCCCGATGACGGGTTCTTCTCGCCCGTGGCGTACAAGGGCGCCTTCGGCGCCTACAACTGGCTGAAGGGCTGGACCGCTGCCGATGCGTTCGGCATGCTGAACTGAGGCATGATGCGGCCACGAGGAAGCCCGGCGCGCGATTTCTAATCAGGGTGAACGCGTGGCATGCAATGATGAGCCGATGGCGGCGCGACGTATCTGCCGCCATCGGCTTTGTCATTAGGGGCAACGAAAAAGAAGACTGCACACAGCAAATTAACCCCAGGCTAACATGGAGCTAACTCGCCGGCTCTACAATTCTCGAAGTGCGTCAGCGTCACGCACACGGTTTTGGGTCACGGATCGGTGGTGAGAAAGCTCTCATGGTTGGCTGGCGTTCACTCTCTGTGCTTCTGAGCCTCGTTCTGGGCACCTGCATTATTGCCGGCTGCGGCCGGCGGGACGAGCAGGCAGCGATCTGTCCTTTGACGGATGCTCCGCTGGAGTCCTATCAAGGCGAATTGCTGGACATTGCCTTCGGCGCCGCATCCGCCATCCCTCGCGACCCGCATATCAAGAGCCGGTCGCAGGCCCAGGCGGCTGTTGTGGCAGCTTGTCTGGAGCTGAATCAGCCGAGGCGAGCACTGAGCTACATCGAGCAGATCGAGGGTTGGAGACGCGGAATGGCCTATGCGGACTTGGCGCACCATTTCGTCCGGACCGATTCGAAGATCGATGTGGAACCGTACCTGAGTCTCGCCACACGGATTGCGGAAGAGACGGGGGACTGGCAGAAGGATCGAATCAACGCCAGGGTGGCTGTGATCCAGGGGATGAGTCGCCCGGTCGACTTCGACGCGGAGATGGAGACCCTGGCGAAGGCGGCTTCGAGCCAGCAGTTCGACGCGGTGAAGGAGGCTCTGGAGACGTATGCCCGGCTCTTCGATCGGGCCTATGGCGATGTCGAACGACGAAGGAGGGTCGAGGAGAGCATCCACGACATCTGGGGGAGCGTGCCGGGTTTTGTTCGGCTCGATCTCGTGATCAGGATGATCGAGTCCTCGCTGGCTCATTCCGATCGGATCAAGGCGCTGGAGTTGGTCGATGAGGCCAAGACGATTCTCGATCCCGCAGGCTGGCAACCGACCATCGAGATCCCGTTGAGGGCCAGACTGGCGGAATTTCGTTTCCGTGCCGGCGATCAGGAGCGGGCTTGTGAAGAGGCGAAAGTCGCGTTGGAGATGTTCGACGCGGTGCGGGACCAGATCGCGAACATCTATCGGGCGCAGACGCTTCGTCCGACCGCGGAGGCATATCAGGCAATGGGCCAGCTGGACATGGCATGTGGTCTTTACGCTCGGACGATCGAGGCGGGGATGGAGAACCCCAATTCCAGGCCGCGGGCGGAGGATCTGGCGGCGACCTGCTGTTCGATGGCCGTGCGCGCGGCAAAGCCCGGGCCGCAATTGTTGGGCCGCATTCATGAGATTCGCAATGGTCTGGGGGATCCGTGGTGATCGGTCGAATGGTCAATCGCGTCGTGCTTCATGCGGCTCTGTTGTTCTGTCTGTCGCCTGTCTTGCAGGCCCAGCAGGTTGGCGGCATTCGCGGCGTAGTGTACGACAAGGACTTCGACGTCCCGTTGGCCGGGGCTCAGGTGCAGATCGCGGAAACCGGCGATGCGAAGATCACGGACGACCAGGGTCACTACGTCTTCGAGAACGTGGTGCCCGGCACGTATACGGTGGTCGTCTCCAAAGACGGATACGCCCGACAGGTCCTGGCCGACACCGTGGTTTCGGCGGGGAAGATGATCGATGCAGACGCGTCCTTGACCGGGGAATTCCTGGAAATGGAGGAGTTCGTCGCTCAGGATGAGGAACTCGGAGGCGGGACGGAGATCGAGCTGTTGAATCTGCGGATGGAGAGCCCGTCCCTGATGGACTCGATCAGCTCGGATATGATGGCCCAGGCGGGCGCCAGTGACGCCGCCGGAGCCCTTCGACTGGTGTCCGGAGCGACCGTCGAGGACGGCAAGTACGCCGTGGTGCGAGGGCTGCCGGACCGGTACGTCAACTCTCAGTTGAACGGAGTGCGGCTGCCGACCGCCGATGAGGACAAGCGGGCGGTGCAGCTTGACCAATTCCCCGCGGCCCTGATCGACAGCATTCAGGTAAGCAAGACCTTCACGCCCGATCAACAAGGCGACGCCTCCGGCGGAGCCGTGAACTTGATGCTCAAAGGCATTCCCGACGAACGCGTGCTCAAGGTGAAGGTGGGCACCGAGTACAACACGCAGGCGCCCTGGGGCGGCAACTTCCTGAGCTACGACGGCGGCGGCGTCGACTTCCTGGGCTGGGACGACAGGGACATCCCCCGCGGTGGAGCGTTCGGAGGCACGATGGGGGTCTCCGAAGACAGTGCTCCGATCAACTACAACGGCTCGGTGACCGCCGGCGGCAAGCGGGAACTCGACAACGGCGTCAGTGTCGGGGCGCTGGGCAGCGTGTACTACAAGCGGGACAGTTCCTACTATGACGACGGCATTCACGATATCTATGAGGCCCGGCTCGCGGACGGGACCTATACGCTACGACCTTATGTGAATCAAGGCTTCACGACTCTGTACGATGTGACTCAAGGGGTAGACGAAGTCCAATGGGGCGCATTGGGGGCGGTCGGCGCCGAGACGGAGAATCACGCGTTGTCCCTGCTCTACATGCGCACGCAGGTTACCGAGGACGAAGCGACCCTGATGGAAGACACGCGGGGACATGCGATCTTCGCCGATGGGGGCGAGGTGGAGGCCCCGTTCCACCGCAATGAGACGCTGAAGTACACCGAACGAGCCCAATCGACGGTGCAGTTGAAAGGCGAGCACACGCTGGAAATCTTCGAGCACGAATTCGGGCAGTTCATGAAGACCCTTAACCCGAAGATCGACTGGACTCTCTCGCACAGCGAAGCGGGAATGGATCAACCCGACAAACGCGTGTTCAGCACGTTCTGGACTCCCGGAAGGGTTATCCCCGGCCTGCCGGAGTTCCCGGCCGTGCATACCGGATATGACCCCAGCGGAAGCGGGAACGGATTCGCCCAGCGGATCTGGAAGGATATCGAGGAAAAGAGCGATCAGATCTCCCTCAACGGCAAGCTTCCGTTCCAGCAGTGGAGCGAACAGGAAGGATATCTCAAGACCGGCATCTTCCTGGACCGCGTCACTCGCGAGTACAGCCAGGACAGTTTCTTCTATGAGCCCGGCGGCTCCTTCAGCGGACCCTGGCAATCGTTCTGGAGCGATGTGTACGCCGGCGAGGGACATCCGATTATCGCCTCGGATGAGGACGTAGACTACTCGGGCGAGCAGAAGATCTTCGCCTGGTACCACATGGTCGACCTGCCTTTGACCTCGTTCCTGAAAGTCATCGGCGGCGTTCGTTTCGAATCGACGGACCTGGACATTACCAACCATCCCGAAAGCGCCAACGCGCAGTACCTTCCGCCCGGCGGAACGGGCTGGACGCAGTTCGGTCCCGAGGCGGACGTCTCCTTCTCCCAGGATGACACGCTGCCGTCGTTGGCGGTCGAGGTCACGCCGATCAAGCCGGTCAAAGTCCGGGGCTCTTTCAGTCAGACGATTGCCCGCCAGACGTTCAAGGAACTGTCTCCGGTCATGCAGATGGAATACCTCGGCGCGGACATCTTCGTCGGCAACCCCAATTTGCAGATGAGCGCGTTGGACAACTACGATCTCCGCGTCGATTACGAACCCTATTCCGGCGGGCTGCTGTCGGCCTCGTGGTTCTACAAGGACGTCGCGGACCCCATTGAGTACGTGCAACGTTTCCAGGCGTCGCTGTACTACACAACCGCCGTCAACTATCCCGAGGGCTGGCTCCAGGGCTATGAGCTGGAGGCCCGGCAGCAACTGGGCAAGCTCTGGCCGTCCCTGGAGGGTTTCACAGCGGGGGCCAACGCCACGTTCATCGAATCCGAAGTGACGCTCCCGGACGACGAAGCGGCGGCCTTCACGGCGGTCGGCGCGCCGACCTCGACCCGCGACATGATGGGGGCGCCCAATCACCTCTACAATCTGAACCTGACCTACGAGCATGCGAAGTACCGCACGCAGATCGGCCTGTTCTACACGGTCCGGGGAGACACCCTGACGGAGGGCGGGGTCGCCCTGGGCAACGGCTACGTCCCGGATGTCTATTCCGAGGAATTCGGCACTCTGAACCTGAGCATCATGCAGCCGATCCGTGACCATCTCAAGATCATGTTCCAGGCCAAGAACATAACCAACCCCGAGATCCGAGAGGTCTATCGCTCCGATTTCGTGAGTGGAGAAGCCACAAAGACATCGTACCGACGGGGCATCGATCTGGCTTTGAGCCTGGAATACGAGTTCTGACCGGCCGCCCGTCGCGACGGCGGTTTAATCCAATTTTAATGCTGCGAAAATGTCTCCCTAACGGGCCGTGAGTACAGTTCATGTTGGTCCGGCTTTACGCCCGCGGCGGCACGGCCGGGGCATCCGACCACAAAGACAAGCTCGGCTATTTCGGACGGGGCATCAGAATGCAGGAAATCCAGATGGCGTTGTACCCGGAGCGTCGCAACGGCAAGCGCGTGTCGTTCCGGACGGAGTCTCGGCTGGTGCAGACGGCGCTGTCGCTGATCCTGGCCCTCTGTGTCGTGTCTTCCGCGGGGTCCGCCGAGCAGACTGCCGGTCCCGCGGACACCGCCAAGACGCCGCCCAGTCTGGAAGAAACCCGCCTGATGATGGGCAAGTGGATCGAGACTCAGCAGATCATCTCCAGGGAACGCAAAGACTGGCAACAGGGCAAGGAGATCCTGGCCGGCCGGCTCGAGCTGGTCAAGAAGGAGATCGCCACCCTTGATGAGAAGTCCAAGCAGGCCCAATCCAGCGTCGCCGAGGCGGACAAGAAACGAAACGATCTGCTCGCGGAAAACGAACAGCTCAAGACCGCCGGGACTCAGTTGGCGGAGGCGGTCACGGCGATGGAGGGCGAGGTCCGCCGCCTGTTCAAGCAGCTTCCCGAGCCGATCCAGACGAAGCTCCAGCCGCTGTATCAGCGAATCCCGGAAGACCCGGCCAAGACCCGCGTCTCCGTCGCCGAGCGGTTTCAGAACGTCCTCGGCATTCTCAACGAGGTCAACAAGGCCAACAACGAGATCGCGGTCAGCTACGAAGTCCACAATCTCGCCGACGGCAAGCCGTCCGAGGTCAAGGTGGTCTACGTGGGCCTGGCACAGGCATACTACGTCAGCGCTCACGGCGAGGCCGGCATCGGCCGCCCGACGGCCGACGGCTGGAAGTGGGAACCTTCCCAGGCCATCGCGCGCCAGATCCTGACGGTGCTGGAAATCCTCCAGGGCAAAGGCACGCCGGCGTTCGTGCCGCTTCCCGCAAGACTCCAGAAGAAACCCTGATGAGAGCGTCTATGAGAAGACTCGTTACTCTACTGTGTATCCTCCTTCCCTCCGTCGGCAGCTTCGCGGCGCCGCCGGCGCCCGGCGAGACGCTGGGGCAGTTGTCTCTCTCCGCGGAGCAGGAACTGGCCAAGAGCATCCAGGAACTCAACCAGTTGCGCGAGCAGATCGCCGCCGAGAAGCTGCCCATGGCGCAGGAACTGACGACCCTGGAAGAACAGCTCGCCCAGTTGCGGCGTGACTACGACAAGGTCACACGCCTCGTGGACGCCGGCAACCTCGAAATCACGACGATCAAAGCCGAGATGAAGGCCCGGCAGGACGAATTGGCGTACGTCGGCAATCTCCTCGATGAGTACGCAAGGTCCTTCGAATCGAAGGTCAACGTCAGCGAACTCCAATATTGCGGCGAAGCGATGGAGACTGCCAAGCAGGCCATGGAGAACACGACCTTGTCCATGCCCCAGAAGTTCGCCCGGCAGACCGCTTTCGTCAACGTTTCGCTGAAGCGGCTGTTCGACGCCGTCGAGGGTCTGCGTTTCCCGGGTGTCGCCGTGGATTTGCAGGGCTCCGTAGTGGACGGCCAGTTCGCGATCATCGGTCCGGTAGCCCTGTTCAGCGGCAAGAGCGGGGGCGCGTCGGGGCTGGCCATCCCGCAGTCCGGCTCGACCAAGCCGCTGGTGCGGCCTCTGGAAGGCTCGATGCAGGCAGGGGTCGCGCCCCTGGTGGATCGCGGCGAAGGGATTTTGCCGCTCGATCCCACCCGCGGAGGCGCGCTCAAGGCCATGGTGCAGAAGACCAGCGTCGTCCAGATCTTCAAGAAGGGCGGGCCCATCATGTGGCCGCTGCTCTTGGCCGCGACGCTGGCGTTGGGGACGGTTCTCGAACGCGTCCTCTTTCTGTTGAACGAGCGTCGCAAGCGAGATCCTCGGGCGGTGGAGGCGTTCTTCGCGGCGGTGGATCGGGGGGACCTGGAGGAGGCAGTTCGGACGAGCCAGGCATCGAAGTTCTTCGTCGTGCGTACGTTGGGCTACGCGTTGGCGCACCGGGAGACGTCGCTGACCAATGCTCTGTTGTATGCCCAGGAGAAGGAGCTCAAACGCTTCCGTCGCGGGATTCCGGTCCTGGATACGGTGATTACGCTGGCGCCTTTGTTGGGCCTGCTGGGCACGGTCACCGGAATGATGGGATCGTTCTCATTGATCGGCGGAGAGCTCAGCGCTCCGGGAGCGATCACAGGAGGCATCGCCGAGGCGCTGATCGCGACGGCCTTCGGTCTGGGGATTGCGATCACGTCTCTGATTCCGTTCAACATTCTGAACACCAAGATGGACGAAGCGCGCCACGAGATCGAATCGGCCGCCAAGGAACTGGAGCTACGCGTCCATGCGGAGGCGGATGCGGAGATGGTCGTCCGCCACGCGGTTCATCCCGGCCTGCCTCATGAGCGGCCGGACGCTGCCGCGGCCAGAGCCAGTACTCACCACCAGGAGCGGGAGATCCAAAGGAAACGCGAGGCTGTCCAGAAGGAAATGGCCGAACTGAAGACGAAGCTCGATGAGCACACACTGAAGATGCAGCACCTGGCCGATCAGGAGCGGGGCCTCGATGAGCTGCTCGGACGGGGTGCGTCCCTATAGGAGGAATGGCCATGCACGGTTCATCCGGCGGCGGAAATCGAAAACGCGCGAGAATCGAGATCATCCCGCTGATCGACATCATCTTCTTCCTGCTGGCGACGTTCATCATGGTGTCGCTGTCCATGACGAAGAATCAGGGCGTGCAGGTGGCCCTGCCCACGGCCGCCAGCGCTGCTTCCCTGGGCAACCAGCAGGAGATGGACAAGGCGGTCACGCTCAGCGTCACGGACAAAGGCGACGTGTTCTACAACAAGGAGAAGATCACGATCGCTCAGTTGCCGCTGAAGCTCCAGACGTTCAAATCGACGGCCAGAGACCCGAAGGTCGTGATCAACAGCGATGGAGGGGCGGATTTCAAGCACGTGGTCGCCGTTCTCGACGAGGTCCGCAAGATCGGGATCAGCAAGGTGGGCATCAACACGGACAAGAAATGAAGATCGGCCTGTTCTTCGGCATAACCTGCGCCGTCGTGCTGCACGTCGGCGTCATCCTGTTCGGCGGACTGGCGTTCGTCGGCCATCGGAATGACTATGGCACGCTCCAACAAGTGGAATTGGTGAGCGAGGACGACGCGGTTTCCGAGAAGGACAAGGCCAAGGACAAATCCAAAGAGGAGCCCAAGGAACCGGAGGCACAGGAGAAGGACGCGGTGGAAACGGAAGCGGAGCAGCCGCCGGACGCGGAGGAGTTGGTTCGGAATCTGGAACTGTCCGCCGCCGCCAACGCACCTGCACTGGAGGCGGCCAGTCTCGGCGCGATCGAAGCGGCGTTGGCGGGACAGGCCTCCGGGGGCGGCGATTTCGGTGATGTCGTTACATTCGCTTCCGGCGGCGTCATCGGCGGCAAAGGCGCGCCGGGGGCACTGACGGACAACGCCCAGCGGGAGTTCGACCTGACGGAGATCGATCAGAAGCCGCGTCCAATCATTCAGGAGGCACCAGTCTATCCCGCTTCGATGCGAGGCGAGAAAGGCGGAGGCGTCGTGACCGTCCTGTTCGTCGTGGACGCATCGGGCGCCGTGGGCAACGTTCGCGTGGAGAAGTCTTCGCATCAGGCGTTTGAAAGGCCGGCGCTCGACGCGGTCCGGCGATGGAAATTCGAGCCGGCCGTCCGGGGCGGTCAACGGGTGCCGTGCAAGATGCGCGTGCCCATTCGTTTTCAA
>JBDKUU010000514.1:0-2717 GCA_039679525.1 Phycisphaerales bacterium
GCGGCCGCCTCGACGACCCGGCGGACCTCCAGCGCATGCTCAAGGGCGCCGGCATCCTCGAATTCCGCATTCTGCCCACCACGGGCCGAACCGAACTGAGCGAGGCCCAGATCCAGGGATATCAGGCGGACTTGAAGGAGAAGGGCCCCAAGGAGGCCTCCGATAATCAGTACGTCTGGGTCCAGATTGAACCGACGGACATCAAGGAATGGAAGACCCCCGGCTCCATTCTCGGCCAGTTCGGCGACAAGTACTACGTCCTGGCGAGCAATCTGCCGGACGAGACCATGCTCTACGGCCGCGACTGGAAGCTCGAGAACTCCTACCCCACGTCCGACCAGGTCGGCCGGCGGGCCATCGGGTTCAACCTGAACGTCCGCGGCGGCGACATGTTTTATAACGTCACCAGCAAGAACACCCACCGGCCTCTGGCCATCCTCCTGGACGACGTGGCGATCTCCGCCCCCAACATTTCCGAGGGCGGCATTCGCGACAGAGGCATCATCACCGGCACCTTCACCCCGACCGAGATCACCGACATGGTGAACAAGCTCAACGCCGGTTCGCTGCCCGCCCGCCTGATCGAACAGCCGATCTCGCAGCGAGTGATTGGACCATCGGTCGGAGCCGACAACCTCCACAAAGGCATCCTCTCCGGCCTCATCGGCGTGGCGTGCGTCATCAGCTTCATGATCGTCTACTACTTCGTCGGCGGCGCCATCGCCGACGTGGCCCTGCTGATGAACGTTCTGTTCACGCTGGCCATCATGGCGGCCATGCAGGCGACGTTCACCCTGCCCGGCATCGCCGGTCTGATCCTGACGATCGGCATGAGCGTCGACGCCAACGTGCTGATCTTCGAGCGTATTCGCGAGGAGCAGGAGCGGGGCGTCGGTTTGGCGACCGCCATCCGCGCCGGTTACGAGCGCGCGTTCAGCGCGATTTTCGACTCGAACCTCACGACCATCCTCACGGCGGCCATTCTGTACTACGTGGCCTCCGAGGACATCAAGGGCTTCGCCATCGTCCTGATGCTCGGTATCGGTTCGAGCATGTTCACCGCGATCTTCGTCACGCGAGTGATCTTCGAGTTCCTGGTCTCCAAGAGAATCATCAAGAACCGCCTGGGCATGCTGCGGCTGATCCAGGTGCCGAACATCGACTGGATGGGCATGCGGAAGATCTTCTACGCGATCTCGAGCGTTTTGGTCATCGGCGGCCTGATCATTTTCTTCGCCCGCGGCAGCTCGAAGTACGACATCGAGTTCACCGGCGGCACCAGCGTCCAGGTCAACTTCAAGGACGGCGTCGCCCTCACCCGCCAGAACGTCGAAGATCAGTTCATGAAGGTCGCCAAAGGCAATCCCGACCTGGAAGCCGCGACGATTTACAGCGTCGGCGACGTCACCGGGACCGCTCCGAACGGCGACAAGACCTACGACCAGTATGAAATCACCACCGTCGCGATCAACAAGCTCCAGACGGCGGTGTCGTTCCCGCAGGGCCGGCCGACCGCCGATGCGGCCACCTCGGCCATCCGCAAGGCCGAGGGCGAGCTGGCAAGACAGGTGGGCAAGGTCGAAGTCGTCCCCAACGGCGACAACGCGTACCTCATCTCCACCGCCGGCACGAACCCCTCGATGGTTCAGAATGTCCTCGTGAAGGCCTTCCCGCAGGCGCAGATCGGCGACTCCACGATTCAAGAGGTGGTCACCGGCGCGATCCGAAAGGCGTTCGAAGGCGAGCTTGAGATTCAGCAGAATCTCCAGCCCAAGATCACCGCCACGGAGAAA
The DNA here is from genome assembly GCA_039679525.1 of Phycisphaerales bacterium. Taxonomy (GTDB): domain Bacteria; phylum Planctomycetota; class Phycisphaerae; order Sedimentisphaerales; family Anaerobacaceae; genus PLanc-01. The sequence goes on from JBDKUU010000514.1 coordinate 1,794, forward strand.
GTGACCGATCAGACCATCGACACCTATCCCGAGCTTGCGGATTACATCGGGGGCGTTCGGATCGAGACGACCCTGCATACGCCCGCGACCCTGGCGGACATCGAGCAGCGGATCGGCGAACTGCGGATTCGCCCCGACACCGAGGACCTGGTCTCGTACCCCTACGCGATCTTCGGCCCCGGCTTGAAAGCCATCGACCGCAATCAGCCTGTCAGTTCGTTCACCTTCGCCAGCGCCGAGCCCGATGCGGGTCTCCGAACGCTCGGCGACGACGAATGGCAGCGATTCGTCAAGAATGAGGAAAGCCGGGTCCTGTCCGCGACCTCGCGAGAGACCTCTCTTCCGCGCGTGACGCAGATCGATCCGTTCATGGGCGGCGAGGCCCAGACACGGGCCCTCATCTCGATCGTCCTGTCGCTGGTGGCCATCGTCGGCTACATCTGGCTGCGGTTCGGCAGTCTGCGGTTCGGCTTGGCCGCGATCGTCGCTCTGTTCCACGATGTGTCGACCGCGTTGGGCGCCCTCGCCGCTTCGGCCTTCCTGGCCTCGACGTTCATCGGCTCGGCCCTGCTGATCAGCGACTTCCGCATCAACGGGGCCCAGATCGCCGCGATCCTGACCCTGCTGGGTTACTCCCTGAACGACACGATCGTCGTGTTCGACCGAATTCGTGAGAACCGGCGCAAGGTGCAGTTGACGGCGCAGTCGATCACCAACAGCATCAACCAGACGCTGTCGCGAACCCTGATCACCGGCGTGACGACCATGATGGTCGTGCTCATCATGTACATCTTCGGCGGCCCCGGCCTGCGAGGCTTCAACTTCGTGATCTTCCTGGGCCTGGTCGTCGGAACGTACTCCTCGATCGCAATCGCGGCGCCCGTGCTGCTGATCAATCTGCCGACGGCCGAACAGGCCCGCACG
>JBDKUU010000515.1:0-4726 GCA_039679525.1 Phycisphaerales bacterium
GTGCTTCAGTCCGCGCGAGGGCGTGTTCGTGCTATCGATCAAAGACGGCGGGGCGGCGGCGAAGGCCGGCCTGAAGGAAAAGGACGTGATCACCGCGGTCGGGTCCACGCCCGTGGCCAATCTGCTCGACTTCGAGCTGGCCGTGTTCAGGGCCCGCCGGCAACAGTCCGCTTCCCTGACCGTGTCCAGGCAAGGCGTCGACGCGCTGACGATCGAGCTGCCCCTGGACACGTCCGGCCCCGCGGAGAAAGCCGCCGACATCGACCCCAGCGACCGCCTCCACACGGAGGAAGTGGGGGTGACCTGCCTGGTCTTGCCCCGCAAATCCTGATCACGGCCCGCACAAAAAAACTGCTGGATGAGTGAATTTTGCTTGACAGAATGTAATGTCTAGATTACATTGTGTCTTGTTGGAATTACATAGATCAGTCTCATTCGGCTAGGAGAACAGCTTTATGAACCGTGCACAGAAGACCGCCTGGTTTACTTTGGCAGTGATCGCGCTGGCCGTGATACTGAGCGTCGGGGCGTTCAGCGTCGGGTACTTCATCCTGGGAGTGCCCGCCCATCGGGCCGCGGGCGCGTTCGGATTCCTGGGGATCATCGGGCTCCTCGGATTGACGCCGCTGCTGTTCCGAAAGAGCGAGGGCAAGGTCCCCTGCGACGAGCGGGATGCGATGATCCAACGCAGGGCCGCCTTCGCCGCGTATGCTGTCTTCTGGGTTCTGTTCGTAGCCGCAGGCATGATCCCCTGGTTCATCCTGGGCCCCGCGGCGACGATCACGGTCAATTACCTTCCCTGGATGGTGCTCGGCGGGATGTTCGTGGTCATGCTCGTGCAGTCGATCGTGATCCTGCAACAGTACGGCTGGACCGGCAGGGAGACAAGCCATGAATAGAGAACAGAAGAGGGCATTGACGGTTCTTACCTCGATGTCTGCGGTGGTCGTTCTGATAGCCACGGGCGTAGCGATGAAAACTCTCAATTTGCGTTGGTTGGGCGTCCTTCTGCTCCTGTGCGTGGCCATCGTCTCGTGCCTAGGCGGGATCGTGTACTTCGGTCTCCGCCCTAAGGCAGACGCCATCAGGTTCGACGAGCGGGACAGGGAAATTCAGAGGCACGCCAGCTTGGTCGGCTTCGGCGTCATGTATCTCTTTCTGTGTCTGGGGTCCTTCGCTCCCGTCTTGATCCTAGGCGAGAAGACTGCGATCTCCGTCGCGTGGCTGCCACTGATGGTTGCTGCCGCTGGAGTGTGTCATGCCTATGCGTTCTTCATCTCGCTTCTGGTCCAGTATGGCCGCGGAGGCAGGGATGAATGACGATCAGATCACCAACCGCATCCGGCGACTGCGGTTCGACCACGGCGAGATGACCCAGCAGGAACTTGCGGACAAGGTCGGCGTCACGCGGCAGACGATCATCGCGATCGAAGCCGGCAAGTACGCCCCATCGCTGCCGCTGGCCTTTCGCATCGCGAGAGCCTTCGGCACAACCGTCGAGGACGTGTTCCAGTACCCTGACGGCCGGACCTCTCCGGATGCGGGCGCGCCGGGAACGTAGCGCGCCTATTGATGATTGAACGGTCAATCAAAACACAGAATCGACTCTGTCATTCCCGCAAAAGCGGGAATCCAGGCACTTTCGCGATGTTCCTGGACCCCGCTTCCGCGAGCGTGACAGCGTCAGTTGCTTTCCTTGAATTCCCAGATCGTTCGAGGCTGTTCTGACCCGCGTAAACGCGGAAGTCCAAAGGGCGGCGTCCGACCTGTGCCCATCGCCCGATTGGAGCGATCGTTGTGGCGAGGATGAGGAAGACGGGGATTCGAGGAGAGAGGCCGTCTTGGTTCAAATCCGGGTGGCAGCGACAAGCTCTGAAGACCCGCTTGCCGCTGCCACCCGGGCAGAGAGCGATCCAAGAGACAGCTTCGCGCCGATCACTTCTCCACGGGGAAATCGCTGCGGGTCATGTAGATCGCGATGACCTCGCCCCCCGCGAAGAACAGGCGCACCTTCTGGTCGGAGCGATGGTAATAGCCGTCCCCGTCGTTGCGATACAGAATGCCATCCTTGAACTCCGTCGGGCCGGCGACCGTTTCCGTCGGCTCGCCCAGGAGTGCGATAGCCTCCTCAATCGTCGAGCCCACGCGCAGCATGCCGCGATAGACGTAAGGGGACACTTGTCCATGCCGCCCGTGCCGGATTTCCATGATCCGGCCCTTCTGCAGCCAGATGTCGAGGCTGTAGGGGTATCGCATGATGTAGGTGCCCGGCAGGGCATCCGCCGTGAAGGTTTTGTCGCCCCAGACATATCCGCTCGGCGGGCCGAAGAGCCCGATGACCTGCTCGCGACCGGCCGTGTCGATATCCAGGGCGTCGACCCGCGTCTGAAGCAGACGTGCGAACTCCGGATCGGACGGCTCGTCATCTTGCCCATAGTCGCTGCGGGTCATGTAGATGGCCGACACCTTGTCGTTCCAGAACCATACGCGCACCTTCTTGTCGGGGCGGTGGTAGTAGCCGTGCCCCTTCTGTCCCGCGATGTCACGGAACAAAACGTTCTTTGAATCGCCCCAGTCGATCTCCTCGCCCTGGACGGTCTTGTCCGGGGCGCCGAGCACGGCGATTGCCTCATCGAGCGTCGAGCCGATCCGCAGCTTGCCCGCGAATGCGTATTTGGAGCCGCCCTCATGACGGATCTCCACGACGCGATTGTTCAGCATGAATACCTGGAAGCTGCCCGGATACACGGCGATGAAGCGATTCGGCAACTCGTCCGGCGACAGCGTCTTTTGGCCCCAGATGTACTTCACCGGCTGGCCGAACGTCGCGAGAACCTGGTTCATGTCGGCCGAATCGATGGCGAACGCGGCGATCCTGTGGGGGAGCTCCGCCGCGAACTGAGCGGCGTTCGCGTAGGCCTGCGCCTGGGCGGGGTCGCCGTACTCCTTCCCGATGTTGATCTCCATGACCGTTCGATCCTGCTTGTCGATCTCGAAGCTCAGGTCGAGGGCCTCGTAGTTCAGGAAGTCCTTGAATTCCGTCTCCTGAAGTCCGGATTCCTTGCCGAACGCCTTCTTGATCTTCTCTTCGGAATCGCCCACGTGGATGTCGTTGCTGAAGACATAGTTCGGACTGTGCAGGGTGATTCCGTCGACCTTGCCGTCGTTCATGGCGAAGGACAGGCCCTCATAGACCATGAAATACGCCTCGGGGAGGTTGTCCAGGGTATAAGTCTGGTCCCCGAGAAAGATGTTCACGGGCTTTCCGAATTGCGCCAGAACGGCGTCCTTGTCGAGGTTGAACAGCTCCGCGATGCCCGGGGGAAGCGCAGGGGCGCTGTGCGCGGCCCTCTGTTGGGCCAGGGCCGTCGCGCTGCCCTGTCCCATGGGCACCAGGACTGCGCCCAAGGCCAGGATGGCCAGCAGCCCCAGCCAGCCCGGGGCGCGTCGATTCGAAATGTGTCGATTCAACATGTGCGTGATCCTCCTTTCCAAAGCTCGTTTGGACTCCGCTATTCCTATCAAACGCAAACTGAAAGCCGGCTTTCGAAACGTCATTGCCGCGATCTCGACGAGCGTGTCGGTGTACCGCTGGGCCTGCGACCGCAGCCCGGCGACGACGGTCTCGTCGACGGCCAGTTCCCGCAGAAACCGCAGTCTCGCGTTGGCCGCCCACACGAGCGGGTGCCAGAAGTAGGCGACCTGCAGGACGGTCTGCGCCAGGCTCAGCAAGGGGTCGCGACGGCGGACGTGGATCAGTTCATGGATGAGAATGGTCCGCACGCCCTCCGGCCACAGTCCCGGCGGCATCGCGGCCGGCAACAGAATCACCGGCCGCAGGAAGCCGCAGACCGCGGGGCTTCGCAGATCGTCGATGAGTCGGACCGTCACAGGGGTCGCGATCCCCAGATCGGCGCGGCATTCCTCCAGCAGATCGATCATCTCCTGTCCGGCAGGGCGGCTCCGACGCAAGGACCGTCTCAGAGAGGCGATCTGCCAGAGCACCACCGCCGTCAGCGCCAGACCTCCCGCGATCCAGAGGAGCATCGCCACGCCCGGCCATCGCAGAGGCGTGACGTGCGGCGTGGCGACCACTCTCGTTTCGCGAATGGGCGCCGCGGTGGCGGCCTGGAGCGGCCCTGCATACGCGGCGGGGAACTCGAAGGAAAAGTCGACCGCCGTCGCAGGCTCGGGCTTTGTGGATACCTCGGGTATGTATTTGCCAAGCCAGTACGCCGCGCCGGTCGGCATCGCCAGGGACGGCGGCAGGACCAGCTTCACCAGGACCAGCAGCCACATCCCGTAGCGAAACCGGGCGCTGACCTTCTTCCGCAGGCACAGGTCCGCGATGACGAGCAATCCGATCAGAATGCTGGATTGGAGGAGCATGCGTCCGGCAAAGCCGCAGCAGGCCCGGCCCCACTCATTGAGAAGAACGATTCCGCTGTTGATTGTGTCCATGTTCGGTCTCCCCGACGCGCGGGTTGTCCGCGCGATCCGCTTTTTCCGTCTCGTTCATCCGCCGGCTCAGGCTGCGGAGCTGACGGGCTTCCTCCGCTGAAAGCCCTTCATGCTCCACGAGGAATTGAACCATGGGGGCCAGGGCCCCGTTGAAGGCCCGCTTGAGCATGCGGTAGAATTCGCCGCGTTTGGCCTCCACTTCGTCGACCGTCGCGCTATACAGATTCAGGTTGCGAATCGTCTGGATTTGGAGCAGTCCCTTGCG
>JBDKUU010000516.1:0-11669 GCA_039679525.1 Phycisphaerales bacterium
TGGTCCCGACGGGCATCGGACGCCACTGGGCATCCTGCCCCTGCTGCTCGGGCGCGAACGCCACATCGAACAGCTCGTTGGCTTTCACGTCCTTGGTGTACGGGCCGCTGACCTGCCATGCGACGATGTAGTCGTCGAATTTTTCGAGCATGCCGATCAGGTCCTGCGCCTGCTGGCGAAGGGCATCCTGCTTGGCGCCCTGGACCACCTTGGCGAGAACCTCTTTCGTCCGCTGCGGATCGCTGCTGTAGGTCCCCTGGGCGATCTGCACCGCGGCCGACTCGGCCTCCTGATGCAGGGCCAGGTCGTCCAGGTATGCGGCGGCCATATTCAACGCGGCCACCGAGCGGGCGGAGGCCAGGCCGGAGAGGACTCGCTTTTTCTCCTGCGCGTCGCCGGCCAGTTCCATCGCCTTTTTGTACAGGTCGATCGTCTCTTCGGCCGAGCGGGCGCTCTCCAGAGCGAGCAGTCTCACGAACCCACGAAGCGCCAGCGTCTTGTACCGCGCGTTCTCCGCGGTCTGGGCCACCTTGAGCAGATCGGGCACCGGCTCCGACGTCGGCCACTCTGTCAGGGCGCGGATCGCGGCGTCCTGGATCTCCGGCTCCCGATTGCCCAGCGCGGTCCGCAGGGTCGGCAGCGAGCTGCTGTCGCCGATGCGGCCGAGCACGCGGAGCAAAGACGCGCGGTTGGGATTGTCCTTCACGTTCGGCAGCACGGCCAGAACTGCGTCGGCCTGCCGGTTCTTGTCTTCGATCTTGTGCGCCACCGCGGCGATCGTCTTCTCCGCTTCGGTGCGGTCGGAATCGCCCTGGATTTCCAGGAGCAGGTTCACCATCGCGGGCAGATCCTCGGGCCTTCCGACGACCTTGAGGACCTTGAGCGACTCGACGCGGACTTTGCGATCCTGGTCGCGGGCGGTCTTGAGCAGCGTCTCGACGGAGCTGGCGATGTTGCGTTCGCCAATCGCGCTGACCAGCTCGACCTTCACGCCGGCCCCCGCCGTCGCGAGGCTCTGAAGAATCGCCGCGTCGACTTCGGGGCCGCGGAGGCGATACAGGCTCTCGCGGGCGGCCTTCTGCTCGTCGCCTTTGCTCGTCGCGGCCCGCTCCGCCAGCACGGGAACGCTCGACGCGTTGCCCAACTGGCCGATCGCCTTGAGCGACGCGATGCGAACGGATTCATCCTGGGATTTGCCCGCCTCGATCACGGCCGGCAGAGCCGTGACGTCGCCGCGGTCCGCCAGGGCCGAAATCAACTGCACCTGCGAGTTCGGTCCGAGGTTCGGCAGTTCCTGGGCCAGGGCCTTGGTCACTTCCGGCCCGGGGATATCCCGCACGATGGCGATGGCGCCCGTCTGCATCTCGGTGTCGGAGCTCTTGAGCGCGTCGATCACCATCTTGATGATCTCCTGATCCGCCTCGTCCGCCGCAACGGCCGAGACGCCCACGCCCAACAGACCCACCACAACCACCGAAAACAACAACGAACGGAATCTTTTCGACTGCCGAATCATTTCCCTAGTCCTATTCAACACACAAACTCCTGCACGCAGTTACAGCTCCGGCGGCGTCGGTCCTCGCGAGTTCCGTACGGACCGTGGGCCATTCCCCTGAATGCGGGAATGGCCCACGCCACCGGTCACATCTGCGAATGATTACTTGTTGCCGCCACGGCTGCCGGCGATGCCCTTGAGGGCCGCCGTGCGAACCAGGGACGGAACGCCTTCTTTGTTCAGACTGATGTAGATCTTGTTGGCGCCGAGCTTGTCGCCTTCGGCCGCCATCTTGTCGGCAATCTTCAGGTACGCGTCGTAGACCAGCATCTTCTGGGCGTCCGGCACGTCCTTCATCGTGGCGTCCAACGCCTTGACGGCGTCGGGTCCGCCGATCTTGCCCAGGGCGCTGATGGCGGCGCCGGACAGAACCTGATCCGAGTTGCCGATCGACTTGGCGATCTCGGCAACCGCCGGACGGCAGGCACGCTCGCCCAGGCTGTTGATGATGCCGGTCTTGACCTTGCCCCCAGCTGCGGGCAGAGCTTCGAGCATCGCCTTGTCGGCGGCCTCGCCCGGGATGCGCTCCAGGGCGTAGCGGGCCATGTCCGAGTACTCCTCGCTGGGCAGCATCGCCGCCAGCGCGGGCACCGACTGCTCGGTCCCGATGACGCTCAGCTCACGGCAGGCATACTGCTTGCCGGCGTACTTGGCGTCGGACTTGAGGACGTCGATCAGCGAAGTCTCGAACTTCTTCAGCTCGTCCGGCTTGCCGTAGGCCTTGCGGATCTCGTCGCTGATGGCGGTCAGAGCTTCGCGGCTCTGGCCGAAATCGTAGGCCTTGATCTTCGCGACCATCGCGTCGCCGCCCTGCGGCTGAGCCTGGGCCGCGGGAACGGGCGTGGTGGGCACGTCGAAATCGCCCATCGCGAACTGAATACCGCGGAGATAGTGCTCAAGAATCGGGGTGGTCATGAAGATCTCATCGTTGTGGCCGAGCGAGCAATAGAACAGCCGGCCTTTGCCCACGTTCTTGATCCAGGTGATGCCGGTGTCCTTGTCGCTGGCGATGACGCCCTTCATGTCACGGGTGGCCGGATCGCTCATGTCGAGACTCATGAGAACGAGCTGCTTCTCGCGGCTGTACAGAGGCGGAGCCGTCCGGTAGATCTCATCCTTGACCTTGAAACCCTTGCCCTGGAACGGGACCAGCAGCGGATGATCGGGCACGTCGAGCTTGATGGCGACGGTGCTGCCCGCGCCCCACGGATGGCCCGTGAACTTGTTGCCCATCATCTCCTGCGCTTCCGGCCACTGATAGAAGTTGTCGGCGGCGGCGTGGATGCCGATGATGCCTTTGCCGCTCTTGACGAAGTCCATCAGGGCCTGGCACCGCTCCGGCGTCGTCTTGGGGTCGAACTTCAGGCTGGTCGTATTGTTCAGGCAGATCGCGTCGAACTGCTTGAGCGTCTCGGCGTTGAACACGGCGTAGTCGTCGGTCACCACGGTCACCTGGAACGCGCCGGTCTTCTCGCCCATGATCTCGAGGGCCTTGTTGGCCACCGGGATCACGGTGTGGAAGAACGTCTCGCACTTCCAGAACACCAGCATTTTGCGGGGCTGCTTGGGCTCGGCGACCGCCTTGGCCGGCATGGCCTCCTTGATCCTGGCGATCTCGTCATCCTTCAACTGACGCAGTTCCTTCGGCGACTGGGCCCACGACGCGGCGGACAGGCAGAAACCGCCAAGCAGCATCGCGGCGACAACTTTCGATCTGGTCATATTCGGTCCTTTCTCTTGTCGTAGGGTGTGCCGTGCACACCTTCTCTTTCAAGGAACGGTGTGCACGGCACACCCTACCCTATTCCTTACAGATGCCACGGAGCCCGCATCGGCCGCGAGAGCAGCCGCGTGGCCTCCGGATCGTTCACAAATTCTTCCTTCTGGGGGTCCCACTGGAGCTTGCGTTCCAGCAGCATCGCGATCTCGCCCAACAGGCCCACGCTGATCGAGCGGCAGGCCGTCTCGATGGGCGTGATCGTCTTTTTGCGGGACCTCACGCAATCGAGGAAGTTCTGATGATGGTCCCGGCTCTCGTACAGGCGGATTTCATTGGGCCCGATCGTGTCATTCCACAGACCCGCCGGCTCGGTCGCCTGGCGGCCGCGGTCCACGTGGACCCAGCCCTTTTCGCCGTACCAGACGGTTCCCATCCCCTTGGGCACTTGCTTGTCGTTCGCGACGATCAGCTCGACGCCGTTGGCGTACTTGCAGGTGAATTTGTACTCGATCGGGACGTTGAAGATCCCGTCCTTCGGGTACACGCCCCTGCCTTCGATCTCCACCGGGCCGGTCTCGTCGAATCCCAGACCCCAGTGGGCGATGTCGATGTGGTGGCCCGCCCAGTCGGTGAGTTGGCCGCCGGAGTAATCCATGATCCAGCGCCAATCCCAGTGATACACGCCGCGGAACGGCGTCCACGGAGCCGGTCCCAACCAGAAGTCCCAGTCCAGACCCTCCGGCACCGGCTGCACGGGTTTGTTGTCGCTGCCGCCGCCGGTGGGCAGGCCCACTTCCACGCGGGTGACCTTGCCGATTCGCCCGTTGCGGACCAGCTCGCACGCGTGATGGAAGTTCTCCTGCGAGCGCTGCCAGCTTCCGGTCTGCCAGATCCGGCCGTACTTGTTCACGGCGTCCCGCATCACCTTGGCCTCGTGGATCGTGCGGGCCAGCGGCTTCTCGCCGTACATGTCTTTGCCCGCCTGGGCGGCCAGCACGACGGGGATCGAATGCCAATGGTCCGGCGTCGCCAGCGACAGAGCGTCGATGTCGGATCGCGCGATGATCTCGCGGAAATCGTGGTAGATCACGCAGTCCGAGTTGCCGTACTTCTTGTCCACGATGCCTTTGGCCTGATTGGCGTTGCGATTGTCCACGTCGCAGACGGCCACGACCCGGACCTGTTCGTTCTTGGAGAGGAAGCCCTGCATGTTGCTCGTGCCCTGGCCTCCCACCCCGATGCAGCCGATCGTAATCCTCTCGCTCGGCGCTGTGGCCCCGAACACCGTCGAAGGGACGATGTACGGAAGACCCACGACGCCCGCGGAGACCCCTGCGACATTCCGCAGGAACCGACGGCGTGATTCAAAAACGTTGCTCATGAACTGAACTCCTTATGTTCATCCCAGAGTCCACGGGCTGCGGTACGGCCGGGACAGAAGGCGGTTGGCCTCGTCGTCGCCGACGAAGACCTCGCGCTTCGGGTCCCACTTGAGCGGCCTTTGCAGCGTGTATGCGATATTGCCAAGGTGGCACACGGTCACCGAGCTGGCCCCGATCTCGACGTCGCAGATAGGCGCCTTGCGGCTGCGGATCGCGTCGAGCCAATCGGTGTAATGGTTTTTACTGTCGTACAGGTGGATCTTATCGGGCCCGATCGTCTGATCCTTGAGGTTCTCCGGCCAGGTTTTCAGGTAGCCGCGATTGACTTCGACCTTGCCCGTCGTGCCTTCGAAGAGCACGCCGTTGGCGTCGTCCCGGGTCATCGGGATGCCGTTGGCGTATTTGTAGGTCAGGACCTTGTAGTCCTTGCCGTCGGGGGGGATGATCTCCACGGGGCCGCTGCCGTCCATTCCGAGGGCCCACTGGGCGATGTCGAAGTGGTGGGCGCCCCAGTCGGTCATGCCGCCACCGCCGTAATAGCTGTGATAACGCCAGTTCGGGAAGCCGTCGAAGCTGATGTGCGGGGCCAGGTCGTTGTTGTACGGCCGCCACATCGCGGGTCCGACCCACATGTCCCAATTCAGATAGTCCGGCACGGGCTCCGGCGCGAGGGGCTTATCCTCCGGCGGGCCGCCCACGCCGACAGTGACGTGCTTGATGTCGCCGATATAGCCGTTGCGGACCAGCTCGCAGGCGAAGCGGAACTCGCCCGAGGACCGCTGCATGCTGCCGGTCTGAAAGATGCGATTGTACTTCCGCACGGCGTTGACCAGGGCTCTGGCTTCGGCGATGGTCTGCGTCAGGGGCTTCTCGCAATAGATGTCTTTGCCGGCCCGGCAGGCCGCGATCGAAATCGCCGTATGCCAGTGGTCCGGCGTCGCGATGACCACGGCGTCGATGTCCGGCCGGGCCACCACGTCGCGGAAATCCCCGTAGGTGGCGCAGCCCTGGAAGGACCCGTCCTTGCGGTCGGCGTAGTGCTGCTCGACGATGCCTTTGCTGCTGCGGGCGAGCTTGAGCTTGTCCACGTCGCACGCGGCCACCACCTGCGTCCCGGGCGAACCCAGGAAGCACCGCATCAGGTGCTGGCTCTGCTTGCCGCAACCGATGAATCCCAGCGTGATCCGCTCGCTGGGCGCCGCCGCCCCGAAGACTGAGGAAGGAACGATTCCCGGCAGGCCCGCCACGGCAGCCATACCCGCAGCCGCCTTGAGGAAACCACGCCGGTTGATACTCGTCAGTGTCATTCAACCATCCTCTAGTGAAAGAAAGATCTCTTGCCACAGAGAAACACAGAGGGCACAGAGCATTGAAGACAGAACCAAAAAGAAAGAGAGGGAAGTCCAGCCCCTTCCTTTCCGGCTATCTCATTTTCCCTCTTCTCTGTGATCTCTGTGTCCCTCTGTGGCCGATTTCTTTCAAAGATCTGAGGCCTGGACGCTTTCGAAACGCCCAGGCCTCGCCGTGATTCTTGTCATTTCTTCTCGAACGCCGAGTCGAAGGCGATTTGAGAAGGCTTGAAGTCCGCCTTCTTGATCACCTGGACGGCCTCGGCCGCCCCGTGCTCGCGATCCATTCGGCCGTCTTCCCACTCGATCGAGAGCGGGCCCTGATAGCCGATGTCGTTGAGGGCCACGATGATCTCCTCGAAGTTGATGTCGCCGTGACCGATGGAGCGGAAATCCCAGTACCGGCGGGGATCCGTGAAGTCGGTATGGCCGCCGAAGACGCCGACGGTGCCGTCCCCGTGGCCCCACCACACGTCCTTCATATGAGCGTGGAAAATCCGCTTGCCGAAGGTGCGGATGAACTTCACATAGTCCACGTGCTGATAGCCGAAGTGGCTCGGATCGTAGTTGAAGCCGAAGCACTCAGGGCCCTTGACGGCGTCGATCGCCCGCTGCGCGGAGGCAATGTCGAACGCGATCTCGGTCGGGTGCACTTCCAGGCCGAACTTGATCCCTTCCTTCTTGAAGGCGTCGAGGATCGGGATGAAACGCTTGGCGAAATCCGCATACCCGGCGTCGATCATTTCCTTCGAGGCCGGCGGGAAGGAATACAGCATGTGCCAAATCGAGCTGCCTGTGAAGCCGTTGACGACCTTGACGCCGAGCTTCTTGGCTGCCTTGGCGGCGTCGATCATGTTCTGGGCGGCCCGCTGGCGGACGCCTTCGGGCTTGCCGTCGCCCCAGAGTTCCGGGCTGCAGAACCCCTTGTGGCGGGCGTCGATATTGTCGCAGATGCACTGGCCGATGAGGTGGTTCGAAATGGCAAACACTTGCAGGCCGTACTTCTTGAGCAGGTCCCTCTTGGCCTTGCAGTAGTTGTCGTCCTTGAGGGCCTTGTCGATCTCGAAGTGGTCGCCCCAGCAGGCGAGTTCCAAGCCGTCATACCCCCAACTCTTCGCTTTCTGGGCCAGTGTTTCCAGCGGCAAGTCCGCCCATTGACCGGTGAAAAGCGTTACAGGTCGTGCCATCTCGTAACCTCCTTATAAAGACCGTAGGGTGTGTGTCGCACACCATTCCGCCAAAGCGTTTCTTCACTGGAAGAACGCTTACAATCCCCTGTTTATTGCGGGGCGACGATCGGAGCCGCCCCACTCAGGCGCAAATGACCTATCTTTTCATGTCCAGACAACCATCCACCCGTCCTCCGGGGCGTGCCCGTGCTCCCCAACCATCTACCCCAGAGCCCGGGACCCTCAAGGGTATCCAATTATACCGGTCGAGGGTACGCAAGCAATTCTATTTGCCGCCAATTTGCCCCGGGGCCCCAGAGCCTGCGGCACCAGTATCGAGCGGCCCACAGATGCGAAACCTGACGCGTCGGGCGACACTCTCCGACTTCACACTTCAAACTTCACACTTCAAACCACCCCCGGCCGCGGTCGCGACTCCCGGACCGAATCCTATATATCGCCCTCTACTTAAGTCCCGTGATCTTAAAGACATACGCGTACTGGCACGGCGTCTCGTCCGGCGACAGGGCCGGCACGTGAATCGTGAGGTTAGACCCCGTCCGGTCCCACCGGATGGATTGCGCGACGCCCAGCATCGTTACAGTCGCATTCGGGGCGACGTCGATATCCTTCACGACAAGCTTCTCACCCGGCCATCGCGGCGTGATTGCGTACAGCGTGTCGCCTTTTGTTGTGAAGAACGCCTCGATAACCGCCTTCTCGGGCGTGAGCTTGCCGGTCAGCTCGGCGATGTCGTACTTGGCCATGTATTCTTTGCCGTAGCCGACGTCGGGCCGCTTGCCGTCGGTCCACTGAATGGCGTTCTTCCAGTTCCGCGTGCCGTAGATGGCTTCGCCGTTGACCTTGAGCCAGTCGCCGATCTGGGTCAGCCGCTCCTCCATGATGACAGGGATCGTGCCGTCGGCGGCCGGACCGATGTCCAGCAGCAGGTTGCCGCCCCGGCTGACGATGTCGATCAGCATCAGGACCATCTCGCGGGCGGACTTGTAGTCCGAGAGCGGCTCGGTGCGGCTGTACCCGTACGAGTGCCCCATGCCGCGGCTCTCCTCCCAGGGATGCGAACCGGTGGCGAGCCCCGCCGTGTACTCGGTGGTGTAGTAGCCGCCGTGCTTGTGCCGGCAGTCCTTGCCCCAGCGGTCGTCGATGACCACGCTGTCCTTGACGGGCGACTCGTTGAACAGCCAGGCCATCAGCTCCTCGCTTCGCCAGTCCTTGCTGTCGAGGTCCCATTCGCCATCGGAGAAGATCACCTCGGGCTTGTACCGGGTCACGACGTCCTTGAACTGCGGGAACATGTGCTTCTCGACGAACAGCTTGCGGTCCGTCGCCCAGAGCGGGTTGTACCACTCGTAGAGCGAGTAATAGATGCCCATGTGGAGGCCCTTGGCGCGGACGGCGGTCGTCAGTTCGCCCAGCAGGTCCCGGCCGGGCCCGATATCGACCGAATTCCACGGCCGGCCCCAGCTTCGATTGGCCTCTTGGCTGGGCCACATGCAGTAGCCGTCGTGGTGCTTGGAGGTCATGACGACGTACTTGGCCCCGGATCGGAGAAAGATGTCCGCCCATTGGTTGGGGTCATAGAGCTCGGTCTTGAATCGCGGGGCGAACTCGGCGTAGGGGAAGTCCGCGCCGTAGGTCTTGGCATGATACTGCCACCAGGGCCCGTTCTTGGCCTTGTCGCCCGTGATGCGATTCCAGTACCATTCCGAGTACTCGCCCCGCACGGACCATGCGGGCACCGCATAGACGCCGAAATGAATGAAGATCCCAAACTTCGCGTCAATCCACCATTGCGGCGTAGGCCGTTTGTCGATCGAAGCCCAGTTCGGCTCGTATCGGATCCCCTCCGCCCCACGCGCCGCCCCCTGCAAGAACATCGCCACCAGAAAACCCACACCCGCCAGACCGATCCACTTCTTCATCGGAGCACTCCTTTCCAGCCAGTCCAAGAATCGCAGAGCACAACGCCATCCACGCCGACCTGCGACAGGATCATAAGCCCAAAGCGAGAGGGAATCCAACAAAAGAAGACGCAATGCCTCCTGCGACCCGCCCGGATAGCGAATATGAGCTTGATCTTGCGAACGGAATTGGTATGCTGTCGGCAGGATCATGGGAGATATGAAACAGGTGTCCCGCTCCTGGATGTAGTTTTCGGCAGAATGACACTTCGCAAGTACGCGAATCCTCTCGAAAGCCACCTCTTTGAACGCGCTCCAATGGGTCTTTCGGGATGTCATATGCATGAAAACAACATACCGTCGTTGAAGATAGGAAACGTGGAGATTTGCCCGCCTGTGATTCAGGGCGGCATGGGCGTCCGCGTGTCGGGTGCCAACCTCGCTGCAGCCGTGGCAAACACCGGCTGCGCCGGGGTCATCGCCAGCGCGGGACTGGGCTTCTTCGAAGATCTCCGCGGCGCCGACGCCAGGAAACTGGGCGAAGAGGTTTTTCGACAAGGGATCCGCAAAGCCAGACGCCTGACGAACGGCCCCATTGGCGTCAACATCATGGTGGCCCTGACGGATTATGAGAATCTCGTCAAGGCGGCCGTCGAGGAGAAGGCGGACATGATCATCTCCGGCGCGGGCCTGCCGCTGGGTCTGCCCGGCTCCGTCGCCGGCAGCAACATCCTTCTCATCCCCATCGTCTCCTCCGCCAGAACATTCCGCATCATCTGCCGGCGGTGGCTGGACCGCTTCAATCGGCTGCCGGACGCCGTGGTGGTGGAGGGTCCCATGGCCGGCGGGCATCTGGGCTACTCCCCGGAGAGCATCGCCGACAACTCCGCCGCGACGGTGGAACAGACGGTCGTCGAGGTGGTGGAGGTGGCGAACGCCTTTACACCCCATATCCCCGTGATCGCGGCCGGCGGAATCTTCGATGGTCGGGACATCGCCCGGTTCCTCAACCTGGGCGCCTCCGGCGTCCAGATGGCGACGCGATTCGTCTGCACGGACGAGTGCGACGTGCATGAGAACTTCAAGAGGGCTTATCTCGATGCCCGGCCGGAGGATATCACGATCATCAAGAGCCCCGTCGGCCTGCCCGGCAGGGTCATCGACAACGACTTCGTCGCGCAGATCAAGCAGGGCAAGACCGTGCCGTTCACCTGCAAATACCACTGCCTGCGGAGCTGCGATCCGCAGAAAGCCCCCTACTGCATCGCCGAAGTCCTGACGAAGGCCGCCCAGGGACGACTGCACGAATCCTTCGCCTTCGCCGGTTCCAACGCCCATCGATGCCATGAGATCGTGCCGGTCAAGACGCTCGTGGACACGCTGACGGCGGAACTGGCCGAGGCCCTCGCCTCCAAGCCGGCTCAACCCGCCGCCGACGCCGCCTGACGACTCCCAGAGCAGAATACGCATCCCTCGCCGCCAACGGTACAGGCACGCTCATGCGGAAGTGAACGGTCGATGCCTTTCGGCAGCACGATTGACTTTCCCCACGTCGGCTGCTAAGATAGCCTTGAGTGGAGAACTTCGATGAGTTGGGTAAGTGTGCGTCGATGCAGAGTTCAAGGAACTGAATGTTATGCCTCCCGTTTCGCATCCATTCAAGAGGGGTGCCATGGTAGTCCTCATGAACTACAACGACCATGCGCCGCCGCACGTGCATGTGAAGTATCAAGGGGATGTGGGCGGGTATCGCATGGAAATCAAGACACGAGCGTGGATGAAACCGGGAGAAGAACTGCCACCGACGTTGGCGAAGTTGATCGAGATATGGGTGGAAGCTCACGAACGGGAACTCCTGGAACAGTGGGACAACGCACGGCATCATCGTCCCGTTTTGGTCGTGGGGTGATAGCATGAAATGGCAAGAATGGACTGCGGTGGCGGACAACCCTTCTCTCTGGAAGAACCGGGAGGAAAAGGGATTGCTCAAGGCGGAATACGTCGGCGACTACGTTCTGCGCCTCTGGTTCGAGGACGAAATGGACGTGTCGATCTATGAACTGGATTTCCGTCCCCTACTGGTGGAGGACAATCCCGGCGGCGTCTTCGAAGCGTTGAAGAATCGAGAGCGATTCCAGCAAGTCCGAGGCGAGTACGCGCTGATCTGGCCAAATCCGGAGACGGGGGCATACGATGAGCAGGCGATCGACATGGCGCCGGAATGCGTGCGATTTTTCTGTGAGAAATACGGCAAACCGGTGAGAACCTTCGCCAAGAACAAGACAACCTCGTCTACCCGATAGGCTCTCGCCAAGCCGCAAAGCCCGTCAAGAAGATCAGAGCGAAGCCTGTCCAAACCTTGGCGATCTTGGCGTCTTTGCGAGCCCCCCCCTCTGCCGTTCCGCCTCCTGTCCTCTGCGTCCCTGCGTCTCCGCGCGAGCCCCAATCCCTACCGTAGCGGGCACGGTCCATCGATCCACCCGGCCTTCCCCGGTTCCTGACTTTCTCTTCAAGTAGCCCCTCATCCCGGCCGATAGCGCCATATGAGACGGAAGCTCAAGCGAGGGAGTGC
>JBDKUU010000517.1:0-6253 GCA_039679525.1 Phycisphaerales bacterium
CGAGAGGATGGGCGTCAGCCAGCTCGTGGCGGGCCTGACCATCGTAGCCTTGGGGACCTCCGCCCCGGAGGTGGCCGCCGGGATCGCCGCCACGATCAGCGGCAAAGGCGATCTCGTCGTCGGGAACGTCTACGGCTCCAACATCGCCAATCTCGCCATGATCGGGGGCATCGTCGCGTTGATCCGCCCGCTGGAAGTCCAGGCGGCGACGCTGCGACGCGAAATCCCCGCCATGCTGGCCGCCACCCTGCTGCTGTGGCCTGTCCTTGCCGATCTGACCCTGTCTCGCATCGACGCCGCCATCCTCCTGCTGATCTTCGCCGGCCTCATCCTCTACGTCGTGCGCACCGCTCGCAAAGGGGGGATGCAGGCGCCGGAGGAGGAACTTCACGCCGCCGTCGAACCGCCTCAAACCGTCGGGCGCGACGTCCTGTCGATCGCGCTCGGACTGGCGGCTCTGGCGGTGGGCGCCAAGGGCGCGGTCAGCGGCGCCGTGGCCATCGGAACGCGGGCCGGGCTGAGCGACGCCGTGATCGGATCGACCATCATCGCCGTGGGCACCTCCCTGCCCGAACTGGTCACCTGCGTCGTCGCGGCGGTCAAGGGGCACCACGATATCTCGGTCGGCAACTTGGTCGGCTCGAATATCTTCAACGCCCTGTTCGTGATGGGAGTCGCGGGCCTTGTCCGCCCCTTCCATGTCGCCTCGCGATTTGCCGGCGGAGCGGATTTCTGGATCATGGTGGGAGTCGCCGGGCTGTTCGCGGCCGCGGCATTGATCGGGGGACGCACGATCCGCCGGTTCAGCGGCAGCGTGCTCCTGGCCGCCTACATCGCGTATCTGGTCTACCTTCTTCGATCCGGCAGCCCCGCCTAGGCGGGTACGGCCGGCATTCAATGGCGGGTTCCGTCGGCTTTCGAGTGGCATCGACGAACGCTGTCTGTCGATGGTTCTACGAATGCCGGGTGGCATCGAAGGAGGAGCGTTCTCCATGCCTTGTGCTCTGCGCCCTGCACGCTCGTGAGGATGGCTGCCACCGCATTGCGGCCACAGCCCTCCGGGCCGCTCACGGGCTCAGCAGCATGGCGTCGGCGAAGAAGTCGGAGAAGCCCCTCTCGTGCGCGATCTCGACGTATTGGATCTTCCCGGCCAGCCGGGCCGCTCTCCCGCGGCACTCCTCGCTGATCAACGTCATCTGGGCCCCCGTGGCGGCGGCGTTGCCGACCGACTGGATTCGATCCAGCGGCACGTTGGGCAACAGGCCGATCCGCACGGCGCTGGCGGGCCGGATGTAGTTGCCGAACGCCCCGGCCAGCAGGACCCTGTCGATGTCCGAGTCGGCCAGGGCGAGCTTGTTCATGAGGATCCGGATGCCGGCCAGGATCGCCGCCTTGGCCAGTTGCAGCTCGCGGATATCCCGCTGGGTCAGGACCACGCCCGGCTTGCCCGCCTGGCCGTCCATGGAGAGGCAAAACGCCGGTTGGCCGTCGCTCTCGTGAAGGCGCGAGGCGATCGGAGCCGGCAGAGTCCGTTGAGGGTTCTTGGCGTCCACGAAACGGCCGGTCGCGTCGATCACTCCCAGGTCCAGCATCACCGCCACCGCATCGATCAGTCCGCTGCCACAGATGGAGCGTGGCGGGATGCCGCCGATGACGTCCAGGTCGATATCGCCATCGATCACGACGGCCTCGATCGCCCCGTCGGCCGCCCTGCTGCCGTGCTTGATGCGAGCCCCCTCCAACGCCGGGCCGGCGGCGCAACTGGCTGCGTACAGCTTCTCCCGAGTCCCCAGGACGATCTCGCCGTTGGTTCCGATGTCCACGACCAGCGTCCGGTCCTGGATGGAATCCATGTCCACGGCCAGGGCCACGGCCGTCGTGTCGGCCCCGACGAAACCCGCGAGGTTCTCGACGCAGTGGACGTTGCCCTTGGGATTCATGTCCAAGCGAAGCTCGCCGGGCGGGACGTCGCGGGCGTCCACGGAGTAGGCGTGGTACGGCGCCTGGCCGAGCTGCTCGACAGGGTAGCCCAGGAATATGTGGTTCATCGTGGTGTTGCCCACGATGCTGGTCTCGTAGATGCTCGACGTAACGATCGCGGCCTGTCGGCAGAGCCCGTGAATCAGCTCGTTGATGCAGTCAATGATGACCTTGTGGATCTCGGCCAGCCGTTCAGCCGACTGGGCGAAGTTGATGCGGCTGATCACGTCGTCGCCGAACCGGGTCTGCGGGTTGAGAACAGCCTGGGTCGCGAGGCACCGGCCGTCCGTCATGTCGAGGAGCTTTGCTACAACTGTAGTAGTGCCGATATCGACGGCGACGCCGAAGATCCCCTCGTGGCCGGCGATTCGCTCGTACCGCCGGTACACGGTGCGCCGAATCCCGTCGCCGATCGCCACGCCGTGCTCCAGGATCTTATGCGCATAGAAACGCGACTCGGCCGGGACCGTCACCGCCAAGTCGCTTTCTACGTGGTATTGACAAGCGAGGACCGGGGGGGCCTCGGGAGATGTGCGCAAGGCGCACTTCCCACAGGTCCCCTTGCCGCCGCAGGGGGTCGTGAGAATGATGCCCGCTTGTCGGGCGGCCTCAAGAAGGGTCGCGCCTGCGTGTATCGAGATTTCCTTGTTATCCGGCTTGAAGATTACGCGGAAATGCTTCATCTACGTGGTGCACGTCGGCGTTGGAGGCCGCCTTCCGATATCGCAATCCTTCGCAGGAGGACACCGCGAAGGAACGGTCGTTAGCTGATCTTATGTCTGATCTTCCAGCGTGTCCGTCGTTTCTTGCTGCCGATCTTCCTTCTTCGTCTTGGTTTGGCCATGTACTTCTCCAACGTTAGGTTAAAATCATTGCTACGAGCACGTCCAGACTCGTATAATGGCAGTTTAGCACAGGCGGAACGTGCGTGTAAAGGACAAAATATGATCCAGTGCGATCAATGCGAGCTTTGTGAGAAAGGGCCCGACGGACGCAAGATGTTCCGGTGCGACCCGTTCTCCAACGTCAAGGAACCCGAGTGCCTCGCCAAGTGGCAGCTCATTCGGCTCGACATGCTCCTGGGCAGCTACCAGAACATGCTCAAGTGCTACAGCAAGCTCGGCCCCCTCCAGGACAAGATCTTCAAATACGTCCAACGGGAGATCAACGACATGGAGGAATCCGACGGCTGGAAGGTCGATGAGGAGGAGGAAGAGGAAGGCCGGGACGATACCTGGCCCGTCTGACCTTCTGAGTTCCAGGCACGAGCGCGCCGCCGGTGTCGCGAAGGTTGGAGAACGGCCGAACGCAGCGGCGATTGAACGATCCTGGTTATCAGGCACAAAACGAATCCCGAGAGATTCGACTGTATAGGAGTGGGGGTTTGGGGCCGCATGTCGCGATGGTTTCCGCGGCCGCTCATTTTAACTGACCCTGCAATAAACCCTTGCGGGCAAACGTCTTTTCGTCGTGAACGCAGCAGATGGGTAGAAGCGTCGAATTAGCCCGGATCATTGATGGCTGTAAATCGGGGGACGCTGACAGCTTTGCGCAAGTGGTTGACATGTACGCCGGCCGCTGCTACGGTTATTTTTATCGGCTCACGGGCGACCGCGACCTGAGTGACGAGCTGCTGAGCGAGCTGTTCATCAAGCTCGTCGAAAAGATCGGGTCCTATAAGGGCGGCGCATTCGAGAGCTGGCTCTTTAAGATCGCATCGAACATCTTCCACGACCATCTCCGGGGCAAACAGCGACGCCGAAAGCTGCTGGATGCGCATCGGACGCAGTTGGAACGAGAGCCCGATCTGAATGAATCGCGTATTTCGGACGAGGGTGAAGAACGGCTCGACAGACTTCAGGTCCACCTGAACCGGTTGGACGCCGACACGCGCGATTTGATCATGCTGCGGTTCTTTTCGGAATTGAGTTTCAAGGAGATCGCCGAGCACCGATCCGAACCGATCGGCACGGCGTTGTCCAAACTGCATCGAGGACTGAAGAAGTTGAGAGAGCTCATGGAGGGGTGAAGGGTGGCGGCAATGAACGGTCACACACGCGAAAACCTGACGGAACTGCTTCGGCGGTTCATGGACGACTCGGCCGCACGGGCGGTCCAGGCGGACATCGATGCCGCCGAGCGGATCATGGAATCCTATCCGGCCCCGGCGCCGTCGGCGGAGACCCTCTCGACGATCAAGGCCCTGACCGTGGCGGCGGCCCGCAGACATCGTCGGACCCGCATCTTCCGCGGCATTGTCGCAGCGGCCGCGGCCGTGATCCTGACGGTCCTGATCGGGCGCCATGGCTCCGCGCCGGCCACCAGGCCTCACGTCAGCCTCGCCTCGATCCTCCCTTCGGCGATCTGGGAGAGCCACGACATCGCGGCCGACGATCTCGACCTGGTGTACTTCAATTCCGAAATCCGCCAGATCGAGGCCCAGATGCAGGCCATCAATTCGGACGAGACCGAGATGCGACGGGGCAGCGACCTGGACGATCTCGAAATGGAACTGACCGCGATTGAGACCGAGTTTTGGAAAGGATCGTACTGATGCAGTTGCGTCGAGTGGCCGTGATCGTGGCGGGGATCGCACTGGCCTTTGGATTGACGGCGGTGGCCCTGGCGGCCGCCGAGGACAAACAACCCAAAAACGACATCTGGAAGGACGAGCCCAAGTCGTCGCAGAGGGACCTGTCCAACGACCAGATCGAACAGATCATGAAGGGGATCCAGCAGCGGGACGCCGAGAAGGCCAAGGCCCTCACGGAGCTTCGACAGAAGGACCCGGTCCGGTTTATGAACGAGCTTCGCACGCAGGGCCGGCCGGAACTCGATCAGATGTTCCGCGAGCGGATGGAGGCCCGCCGCCAGGACCGCAACAGCAAGTTCCTCGAATGGCTCAAGGTCAACTACCCCGCCGAAGAGCAGACCCTGGCCAAGCTCAAGGAAGGCGACCTGCAAGTGTACCTGGTCAGCTTCGAGAGCGTCCGGGACCGGTACGGCTATATCTTCGACGCCGAAAGCTCCAGCCCGGAGCTGGCAGCCGTCCTGAAGGAGGACCTGACGCTGCGGAAGAAATCCGAGGAACTGTGCGCTCGACACCGCAGCGAGAAGTCCGACGCCGGGAAGCAGAAGATCGGGGCCGAACTGCAGGAGGTGATCGCCCGCCGGTACGACCTGATCGTCCGCCGCAAGGAGATCGCCTACGAGCAACTTCTCCAGCGGCTCGAAGGCCTCCAGAAGCAGGTCACCGACAGCAAGGACGACATCGCCAAGTACAAGGACGAGCAGATCAAGCGGGAAAACGTCCGCCAGCGGGTCGAAGCCCTGGTCGACGGCAAAGTCCAGTTCAAGTGGGACTGACCGGCGGAATTGATGATCGATTATTGATTATTGATGATTTGCTGTCGCAGCGTCCCGCGGCAGGCCGAAACCAACGGTTCTCACGGGCACGTTGTCCCTTCCCATCGCAGGCGGGGGTAGTCCTTGCCCTCGCAGATCGTCCAGACGTTCTGAAGGTCCCAGCCGGCATCTCTGTAGAGCGAGATCGTCTGCATGTCCGCCGTACACCTGCCGGAAGCGATCTTGACGTGCGGACTGGCGTACTTGGGGTTGGCCCCTGTCGTTTGACCGGAAGCACTCATGTCCCAGAAGCAGGAATCGTACGTGCTCCGCTCCTCCAACCCCAGAAGACCTCCAACGCTCCCCTTGCCCGAGACGCGGCCCACAGCGTAACACCGCTCGGTTCTACCGGCCCACGCGTATCCCACCAAACCGCCGATGCTTCTCTCCCCGGACACATTCCCTCGAGCATAGCAGTCCAAAATGTCCACGGTCTCGGCACGTCCCACCAACCCGCCCACGTCACAATTGGGCACATTCTCCCACCAGGAGACATTCCCCGTCGCGTAGGAGGCACGGATCGTGCTGAAACTCGCGAGCCCAATCAGTCCGCCCAGCGCTTCACGCCCGCACACATTGCCTTTGGCGGAACAGTCGGAGACAGCAGCGACGGTACACATTCCGAGCAGTCCTCCGACCCGACGAGTTTGAGATCCGCAGTTGACATTGCCCAGGGCGTGGCAATTCACGACGGGTCCGGAGCTCCCTCCAATCAAGCCTCCGACGCTGTCTGATTCGCCCCACACAGCAACGGACCCGATCGCACAGGACTGCTCCACCAGACCGTTGGAAACGCCAATCAGCCCTCCCACCTGGTTCATGGTCCGGCTGCAGGTGAGGCTGCCTTTGGCGCAGCAGTTGGCCATCA
>JBDKUU010000518.1:0-5555 GCA_039679525.1 Phycisphaerales bacterium
CCATCAAGACGGCCGCCGCGGATTTCGCCATGCACATCACGGCCAGCAAGCCGATCGCGCTCGATCCGGCCAGCCTCGACCCGGTCACCGTCGAGAAAGAGAAGGCCATCTACGCCGAACAGGTCAAGGGCAAGCCGGCCAACGTGGTCGATAAGATCGTCGAAGGCAAGCTCAAGAAGTTCTACAGCGATTACTGCCTCGTCCTTCAGCCTTTCGTGAAGGATGACAGCAAGAGCGTCGAGCAGGTCCTGGCCGAGGCGGCCAAGCAGGCCGGCGGCAAGGCCACCATCAAGCAGTTCGTCCGATTCGAAGTCGGCTAAGGAGAGTTGCGGCCCGATGATCGTGCAGGTCATCGGGCTTCGGCATCATGGGAGAAAGCAAGTACAAGCGCGTTCTGCTCAAACTTTCCGGGGAAAGCTTCTGCAAGCCCGGCGAGTTTGGCATTGATGGGAATGCTCTGGCCTCTCTGGCAGAGCGAATCGTCGAGATCTGTAAGCTTGGGCCCGAGGTGGCGATCGTCGTCGGCGCCGGCAACTACATCCGCGGCGAGACCTTCTCGCAGAAGAGCCACATTCCCCGCAACACCGCCGACTACATGGGCATGCTGTCGACGATCATCAACGCCTGCGCTCTGCAGGAGACTCTGGAGAAGCTGAGCCAGCCGACACGGGTCATGAGCGCCATCGACGTGGCCGCGATGTGCGAGCCGTTCATCCGACGGCGGGCCCTGCGGCACTTCGAGCAGGGCAGGGTCGTGATCCTGGCCGGCGGAACGGGAAACCCGTTCTTCACGACAGACACGTGCGCCGCTTTGCGGGCCGCGGAGCTCGAGGCGGGACTGCTGATCAAGGCCACGAAGGTCGAAGGGGTCTACAGCGACGATCCGAAGAAGAATCCGGACGCGACGCTGCACACGACTTTATCGTACGACGATGTGCTCAGGCAGGGCTTGCGGATCATGGATCATGCCGCCATCAGCCTGTGCCGGGACAATCATATCCCGATCATCGTCCTGAACATCTTCAAGAAGGGCAATATCACCAAGGCCATCCGCGGCGAGCAGGTGGGCACCTTGATTGATGAAGGATGATGGATGATCTGCTGTTGACGCGGACGCGCCCGCGTCGGACAGTTATCCATAATCAATAATCGACAATCAATGGCAGGGGTTTGGCAATGGCAACGCTAGCTGTCGTTTCCGAGAGCAAGTCGAAGATGCAAAAGGCTGTCGAGGTGCTTCAGGACGATCTGAAGGCCTTTCGTGGCGGTCGGGCGACTCCGGCGCTCGTCGAGCACATCAAAGTCGAGTACTACGGCAGTCCGACCCCGCTGAAAGCCCTGGCCACGATCTCGGCCCCCGAGTCCGACATGCTCATGATCAAGCCCTTCGATCCTGCGTCCGTCAAGGACATCGAAAAGGCGATCAAGAGCAGCGATCTGAGCATCGCCCCGATGGTCGAGGGCAAGTTCATCCGCCTGAACATCCCGCCCCTGAGCGAAGAGCGAAGGAAGCACCTCGTTCAGCAGGCCAAGCAGGCGGGCGAGGCGACCAAGATCAGCATCCGCAACATCCGCCGCGACGGCAATAAAACCCTGGAAAAGCAGGAAAAAGACAGCCAAATCACCGAAGATGATCTGAATACGGCCAAGAAGCAAATCGACGACATCACCAAGGAGTTCTCCGACAAGGTCGATGCGCTCGTGACGCACAAGGCCACCGAGATCATGAAGGACTGACCCGCCTCGCGCAGCGGCTGTCGCTGTCGTCTCCGCGAGGTCCTGCATTCCTTCCCCACGGCTTCATGCACGCAAGCCTTCTGGGCGTTCGCCCTCTCGCCCTCCCCCACGGCCGCTTTTGAACCGGGGACAGGCCCCGCCGTACCACTAACCGGAAAACTCCGGGCCTGCGAGCTCTCGGTTTTCGACCCTTTCGTTTCGAGGAGAGGGTCCGGACCGTTGTGAAGACAAGCGGTATAGGCGATTACTGTTTCGGGGGGTATCACCATGGGAAAGCAGCAGGAGAAGCCAAGAGTGGAGACAAGAGAGCCGACGAAACACAGACGTGTGAGACGATGGCCCTGGGTCCTGGCCGGCGTGCTGATCGTTCTGGTCGTGATCGCGCTGCTCATCCCGGTGGCGCTGTCCTCCCAGCGGTTCACTCGCTGGCTCGGAGCGAAAATCAGCAGCAGCACCGGCGGCCAGGCGGATATCGGCAATCTCTCGGTCGGATGGCTCAGCGGCGTTCAAGTCGCGGACTTCAGCTTCCGGGGACAAGACGGCTGGGCCCAGGTCAATATCGACAGGATCACAACCCAGCCCAACTATGCCAGCCTCCTCAGCGGCAGCCCGGGTCTGGACCGCACGGTCATCGAGCAGCCGCGAGTGGCCATCGACCTGAGGAATCGTCCGCCGACGACGAACGACGAGCCGTCCTCCTTCGACATGAACGACATTGCGAGACTCCACGATGTGGTCATTCGCGACGGCACGATCCAGGTGACCGACACCAAGGGAAAGACCGTGCAGTTGGCCAGCTTCGACTCGACTCTGAACATGAGGCCGGCCGGCCGTACGTCCAAGTTCGACGTCAGCGCGGTCGTCGCCCAGACCCAGGTGCCCGGCCGAATCCAGGCCTCCGGGCAGATCACGCCCGATAAACAACAGGGCTGGACCCTGCGGGGAACCACGGGCGACATCACGATGGAGGTCAATGACCTCGATCTCAACTCCGTGGCCCCCTTCCTGGCGATGGCCGGGGTTCAGGTACAGGCCCAGGGCAACGTCTCGGCCAATATCCAGGGCGCCGTCCAGGACGGCCAGATCGAGAACCTCAACGCCAAGGTGGTCGGGCAGAACGTCAACGTCACCGGCGACGCCCTCAAGGGCGACAGCATACAGACCTCGCAACTGAACGCCCAGGCCGGCCTGACGCGAAACCAGGGGGGCATCAACATCGACCAGTTGAACGTCCAGACCGACTGGGCCTCCATGTCGGCCACGGGCAGACTGCCCACGACCATGCAGTCCATGAACCAGTTGCTCGAAAGCGGCTCGGCCTACGACCTCAAGGGCAAATTTGACGTCAATCTCGCGGCCGTCCTGTCCCAGATGCCCAACACCCTCGGCGTCCAGAAAGGCATGGAGATCACGGGAGGTCGGGCCACAGGAACCATCGGCACGACCACTGAGGGTGGGCGAGCCACGCTCGTCGCGGAGGCGCAAGTCGCCGATCTGGCGGGTGTCGTCAACAATGAGAAGGTGGCCCTGAGCGAACCGGTGCAGGCCACGCTGCGTCTGTCCTCCGATCCGCAGGGAGGCTCGCGTCTCGACGGTTTGAACGTCACCGCTCCCTTCGCGAAAGTCTCGGCCGACGGCAGTTTCGATCAGATCCAGTACAAGGGCCAGGTCGATCTCGCGGCGCTGCAGTCCGAGCTGGGGCCCTTCGTCAATCTCGGCGACTACAAGATCGCCGGCCAGGCCACGAGCACCGGGCAGGTCTCCATCCAGAAGGGGTCCGTCGGTACTACCGGCGTGCTGTCGGCACAGCAGCTCGTCGTGACCACGCCGGACGGCAACAGCGTTTCATCGCCGCAGGCCAACGTCAAGTTCGCCGTGGCCGTCAATGAACAGCAGAAGGTCCTGACGGTGGACAACCTCTCGGCCGACACCGGCTTCGGCTTGATCAACGTCGCGAAGAGCGCGATCCCCTACGGCCAGGACGCCAACGTTCCGCTGAACGTGTCCGTTTCGGCGCAGGACGTGGATCTCGCGGCTCTCAAGCCCTACGCGGTGGTGCTTGTCTCTTTTCCGGCGAACCTCGGGCTGGCCGGCCGGGCGCAATCTCAGATGAGAGTGACCCGCGAGAACGGCGTGTACCACATCGCCACGGACTCCACGCAGATCCAGAATTTCGCCCTGACCTCGCCTGAGAAGGAGACCTTCAGCCAGCCGCAGGTGACTGCCCTCTTCGATGTGTACATCGATCCGAACGCCAAAACGATCAACATCGCCCAGTTGCAGGTGAACAGTCCGCAGATCAGCATTCGAAAAGGCTCGCTCCGACAGACCACGCAGGGCAACACCGCGAGCTTGCAGGGCCAGTTCGACGCGCAGTTCGATTGGGCGGCCGTGAGCCAGGCGGCGTCGGCGTTCATGCCCGGCAAGCTTGACGTGACCGGCCGAAGGCAGGTTGAGCTCAACTTCGCGAGCACCTACCCTGCCAACGACCCCAACGCCATGCTCGCCAATCTCAACGGCAAGACCTCGCTGGGATTTGATGGCGCGGAATACAGGGGACTGAACTTCGGCCCGACCCAGGTCGACGTCCAGGTGGAAAAGGGATTGATGCACATCATGCCGTTCACCACCACGGTCAACAACGGCAAGCTCAACTTCGCGGCGCAGGCCGATCTCTCGCAGACGCCCGTCCTGTTGAAGACCACCGGGCCGCTGCAGATGGCCCAGGGCATCCAGATCACCGAGAGCATGGTCGGCAACTTTCTCCAGTACGTCAACCCGATCTTCGCCGACGCGGTGGGCGTCAGCGGCACGGTCAACTTCGACACGCAATCCATGGCGATTCCACTGTCGTCCGGCTACGGCCAAGCGGCCCAGATCGATGGCACGATCGGCATTCAGGAACTTCGCCTGCAGGCGAATCTGCTGAACCAGATCCTCAGCGTCGTCAAGGAATCGATCCGGGATCAAGTGATGACGATCCGGCCCA
Source organism: Phycisphaerales bacterium (assembly GCA_039679525.1). Taxonomy (GTDB): domain Bacteria; phylum Planctomycetota; class Phycisphaerae; order Sedimentisphaerales; family Anaerobacaceae; genus PLanc-01. Next base: position 4,727 of record JBDKUU010000518.1, read on the forward strand.
CGAAGTTCGCTCTGCAGAACGGCACGCTGCGCTACGACGACATGCAGATCGACGTGGGCGACAATCCGGTCAATTTCGGCGGAGCCATCGGCCTCGACGGAATCCTGGACATGACCGTCGTTCTGCCGTATACTTATGAAGGTCGTACCGTACGGATTGGAGATCAGGGAGCAAAACGGGTTTCCGTGCCTTTGACGGGCACGCTGGGCGCCCCCAAGATCGACTTGCAGAAGATGTTCCAACAACAGATTCAAGAACAGATCCTGGGAGGCCTTGGAGAGTTGCTTAAGAAATCACAGAAATGAGGATATTGCGAGATCTCCTGGCAACACCCGCGGCGAACCTCGGCCGGGCCGGCCGGTTCCTGGTGTTTCAGTACAAGCTGTGGGCGCACTGCATTCGACTTCTGAACAAGAACCGCGCCGAGCAGTTGGCTGCGGCGCTGTCCTATTACACGATCTTCGGCGTCGTCCCCCTGGCGATCGTCGCGGTGCTGATCTTTAATTCGATCCCGGCCTACCGGGACACGGGCGAACAGCTCAAGGGCCTTATCTACCAGGAACTCCGCCTGACCAGCATCGAGATTCCGGACCCGGACAATCCGGACAAGCAGGCCGTCCTGACCGACTATCTCGACCAGATCATCGATCGCTTCTTCGAGAGCATCAACAAGGGCTCGCTAGGCCTGGTCAGCGCGATCCTGGTGATTTGGGCTGCGCTGCGACTATTGTCGCTGATTGAGATCGCCTTCAACCACATGTGGTATGTGCCCAAGGGCCGGCGGTTCATTCACCGGGTCATCAACTACTGGGCCCTGCTGACGCTCGGC
>JBDKUU010000519.1:0-17176 GCA_039679525.1 Phycisphaerales bacterium
CCGGGACGATGACTACGCGAAAACAACTGACAACCACCGAGAAACGCAATCCGAGAAGCGAAAACATCGACACGCTGCCCAAGCTCGAGATCGTGGACCTGATCATCTCCGAGGACCGGATCGTCCCGGAGGCGGTGGGCTCGCAGCGAAAGAGCATCGCGGCCGCGATCGACGCGATCGTCGACTGCTTCCGCAAGGGCGGGCGGCTCTTCTACGTCGGCGCAGGCACCAGCGGCCGACTGGGCGTGCTCGACGCGTCCGAATGCCCGCCGACGTTCGGGGTGAAGCGATCGATGGTCCAGGGCATCATCGCCGGGGGCAAAAAGGCGATGGTCCGCTCGATCGAAGGGGCCGAAGACGACGTCGAAGCCGGCGCCGCGAAGATCGACAAAAAGAAGGTGACCTCGCGTGATGTCGTCGTGGGCCTGGCGGCCTGCGGCGTGACGCCGTTCGTGCACGGGGCCCTTCGCCGGGCCCGAAAACTCGGGGCGCAGACGGTCTGCGTGACCTGCGCGCCGGAGGTCGTCAAGTCGATCCCCGCGGACATCATCATCAACCCGGTGGTCGGGCCCGAGGTCGTCACCGGTTCGACGCGAATGAAGGCCGGCACCGCGACCAAGCTCGTGCTCAACATGCTCACGACCACGGCCATGATCAAGCTGGGCAAAGTTCACGGCAACCTCATGGTCGATTTACAGGCGGTCAACAAAAAGCTCCGCGACCGCTCGCTGCGGATCGTCACGGAGCTGACGGGCCTCTCGCGACCCAAGGCGAAATCGTTGCTTCAACAAGCCGAAGGCAAAGTGAAACCTGCGATCGTGATGCACTTTCGCAAGGTCGATCTGTCGGGAGCTGTGAAGATTCTGAAGGCCTGCGGCCAGTCGCTGCGAAGGGCTGTGGAGAGTCCGAGGCAAGGTGCGTAGGGTGGGCTCTTAGCCCACGCGTCTTGTCGGTCTCGATTCGCGAAACGCGTGGGTCAAGGACCCACCCTACGGAAGGACGAACTGTCACGGAAGACGCGATCACGCAACAACTCGGCGGCTCGCTGGGCGGACTCGACGGAGTCTTCGTCGCCGGGGCGATTGCGCTGCTGTTCGTCATCTCTTACGTCTTCGGCCGGCATGAGAAGGACACGGAGGATTTCTTCCTCGGCGGCCGGCAAGTCCCCTGGATCGTCGCCTGCCTGTCGTTCGTCGCCACCGAGATCAGCGCCCTGGCCCTGGTCGGCATGCCACACACCGCCTTCACAGAAAACTGGCGGTGGTTCCAGTTCCTGATCGGCCTGGCCTTCGCAAGGCTGGTCGTCGCCTTCCTTTTTATCCCGGCCTTCTACAAATACGAGTGCACGAGCATCTACGAATTCCTCGGCCATCGCTTCGGCCGGGCCACGCAGTACACCGGCTCGATCTACTTCCTTGTCACCCGCCTGATCGCCTCCGGCGTGCGGCTTTATGCCACCTGCATGGCGGTCGGCCTGATTCTCGACTGGCCCCTGGGGCCGACCCTCGCGATGTTCACCGTGGTCAGCATCCTCTTTATAGCGTTCGGCGGTATCAAGGCCCTCGTCTGGACCGGGGCCTACCAGGCGGTCTTCTTCATCGCCAGCGGCGTGTTGGACGTCGGCTTTCTCGTGCGGCACATCGACGGCGGCCTGACCTCGGCCTTACAAACTGCCGGCGAGGCCGGCCGGCTCAGCACGTTCAACTTCGCGTTCAACCTCAACGACGCCGGCACGTTCTGGGCGGGCGTCGCGGGCGGGTTCTTCACCGGCCTGGTCTCCTTCGGCGCGGATCAAGAGATGGTCCAGCGGCTCCTGACGGTCAAGACCCGCCGGAGCAGTCAGAAGACGATCCTCGCGACGATTGTCACGGTCCTACCGGTCTATTGGCTGTACCTGCTGATCGGCACGCTCCTCTACGTCTTCTACAGCCGCCACCCCGAGCTAGCCCTCCCGACGGAGCTCAAGACCATCTTCCCGCACTTCGCTCGCACAATGCTGCCGGCGGGTCTCAAGGGCCTGGTGCTCGGGTCCATCGTCCTGGCCAGCGTCGATTCGCCACTGAACTCGCTGACGACGTCCTTCGTCCGGGACATCTACCGCCCGCTGATTCGCAAAGAGGCGACGGAAGCGCACTATCTTCTGGTCTCCCGCATCGGCGTGGTGGTCTTCGGGCTGATTCTGGCGGTGATCGCCGCGGCGTGCGCCCCGGTCGAGAACATCCTCTGGTTCGCGTTTCAAATCCTCGCGCTGACGGGCGGCCCCATGCTCGGGGTCTTTCTCCTGGGATTGCTCACCCGCCGCAAGGCCAATCTCACAAACCTCCCGGCCATGCTGATCAGCACGGCCCTGTGCACCATCCTGCTGCTGCTGATTCAACAGAAGACCCTCGATCTCGGCTGGACCTGGTTGATCGTGCTCGGCGCGGCTGTCACCATGGTCCTGGGCTGCCTGTTTTCCCTCCTAGCTAAGTAAAATCCTTAGGGGGGGACCGCCCAATTCCCCACTATTATCTTGCATGGCTTCTCAACGCGAGTACCATGTAACATGAAGGAAGCGTTAGCATAGGCAGTATGGAGTAGCAGGGAGACGCGCCTTGACTACGGGTCGAAGCGGTGAATAGAGTGGCGACAGGCCCCGTCGAGCGTCGAAGCGACGAGGATCGGCAAAACAGAGCAGAAAACGCGATGAGAGCGAAGAGCCAAAGGGATCTTCCCACGACTTGAAGATCGCATCGTTGTTGGCGAAGTCGCTTGAAGACATCGACGACGGCTTGATCGTTCTCGATCAAGACTGGCGGTGTAGTTACGTCAACCGAGTGGCGGCGGCGTTCTTCAAGACGACTCCCGAGGAAATCCAGAACAAGGTTCTTTGGGAGACGCTCCCCTACCTGCAAAACTCGGCATTTCACAGGGAATCCCTCCGGGCCGCCTCGGAAAAGACATTCGTCAAGGTCGAAGATTATCACGAGCCGTTGGGCCGATGGTACGAATACCGTTGTCACTGGACGAACAACGGCATGACGGTGTTGCTCAACGACACGACCGGGCACAAGAAGGTCGAGCAGGTTATGCTGGAGAGCCGTCAGGCCATCGAGATGGCAATCACCGGCTCCAGCACCGGAATCTGGCGGATCGACCTGAACCCCGAAAAACCCGGACACATGCCGGACTATCTGTATTTGAGCCCTCAGCTCAAGGCCATGATCGGGTTCGAAGGCGACGAATTCCCGAGTTCGCGTTCGGCCTGGCTCGATCGCGTCGTGCCCGAGGACCGGGCCCGCCTGGAGGAGGCCGCACAGGCGCATGTCGACAACCGGTCCGAAATGTACGAGGTGGATTACCGAATTCGGCACAAGGACGGCTCCCTTCGCTGGTTCACCCGGCGGGGCAAACTCTACCGCGACGAGTTCAACCGCCCCATCCGTTGGGCCGGGGCCGACACCGACATCACGGACCGCGAGCTCGCCGCGGAGAGCGTGCGTCAGAGCGAAGAGCGGCTCCGCCAGGCTCTCGAAGCCGGCGAGGTCTTCACCTTTGAATGGCGTCCAGCGGCGGACGAGGTGGTGCGGTCGCCCAACAGCGCGTCGATTCTCGGCTGGACGGGCGACGCGACCCGGGACAGCGGAGAGAGCTTCTTCCGGCGAATCCATCCGGAAGACCGCAAGGCCTTCATGCGCCTGGTCTCGTCGTTGTGCCCCGAGCAGCCGGGCTACGAGACGACGTATCGCTACCTGCGGCGCGACGACGACCGCGAGGTGGTGCTGGAGGAATCGGGTCGCGCGGTCTTCGACGAGGCCGGAAAGGTGGTGTGTGTCCGAGGATTGACGCGGGATGTCACCGTACGAGAGCGGATGGAGCAATCCCTCCGGCAGGCGTACGAGACGCTTCAAGCTCAGACCGAAGAGCTTCAGAGCGCCAATGAAGAGCTCCAGGCCCAACAGGAAGAGCTTCAGACGCAACAGGAAGAGCTGCATGTCCAGACGAAAGAGCTGCGAGAGCAGGAACAGGCGCTTCGGGCCAGCGAGTTGCTGGCTCGGAATCGTCTGACGGAAATCGAGGCGATCTACGACTCGGCCCGCGTCGGGCTGTGCGTCTTCGACCTCGACCTGCGGTACGTCCGCATCAACGAACGCATGGCGGAGATCAACGGAATCCCCGCATCGCGACACCTGGGCAAGACCATACGAGAGATCGTGCCCGACCTTGCCGACGCCGGGGAAAAGCTGGCGGAGCGGGTTCTCCGAACCGGCGAGCCGGTCCTGAACGTGGAATTCAGCGGCGCCACGGCCGCCCAACCCGGCGTCCTTCGGTATTGGATCGAGCACTGGCTGCCGCTCAGGGATGAACGGAACCAGGTGGTCGCGATCAACGTCGTAGCTCACGAGATCACCGAACGCAAACGGGCGGAAGAGGCCCTGCGCGAGGCCAACGAACGCCTCCGGACGCAAGCCGAGGAACTCGAAGAACGCGTGGCGGAACGCACGACGGACCTCTCCAAAGCCAACGCGGCCCTGCGACAGGCCGGCGCGTACAACCGCAGCCTCATCGAAGCCAGCCTGGACCCGCTCGTGACCATCGGTCCGGACGGGCGAATCACGGACGTGAACAAAGCCACCGAGGAGGTCACGGGCTGTCCGCGGGCGGAACTGATCGGCAGCGACTTCTCCCAGTATTTCATTGAACCCGAGAAGGCCGACGAAGGTTATCGCAGGGTCTTTCGCGAAGGCTCGGTGCAGGACTACCCGCTGGAAATTCGGCATAACGACGGCGGCGTGACTTCGGTGCTGTACAACGCGGCGGTCTATCGCGTCGACGCCGGCGAGGCGATCGGCGTCTTTGCCGCAGCACGCGACGTGACGGAGCTGCACCAGACGCAACGGGAAATGTCCGCCCAGCGTCAGCGATTCAACGACGTTCTGGAGATGCTGCCGGCCTACCTGATCCTGTTGACGCCCGACCATCACGTATCGTACGCAAACCGGTTCTTCCGCGAGCGGTTCGGCGATTCGCACGGCCATCGCTGCTTCGAGTATCTGTTCAACCGCACCGAGCCCTGCGAGAACTGCGAGACCTACAAGGTCCTCGCGAGCGGGCAGCCGCATCACTGGGAATGGAGCGGCCCGGACGGGCGCACCTACGACATCCACGACTTCCCGTTCACCGACGTCGACGGCTCGCCCCTGATCATGGAAATGGGCATCGACATCACCGAACGCAGACAGGCGGAAGAAGCCCTGCGAGAGGCCAACGAAACGCTGGAGCAGCGGGTGAAAGAGCGCACCACGGCCCTGGAAGGCGCGAACGAACAACTCCAGTCGCAGAGCGAAGAGCTGCAGGCCATCAACGAGGAGCTCCGTGCGCAGACCGAGACCCTGGCCGCACAGACCGAGGAACTGAGGGAGGCCAACGAGCAACTGCGCCAGCACGAGCAGGCGACGCTCCGGGCCAAAGAGCTGAGCGATTCGCTCAATCGCATCAACGAGGCCCTGCACTCGACGCTCGAATTCAGCGAGGTGATGCAGCGGCTGCTGGCCGAAGGGGCTTCGGTCCTGAACAGCGACTCGGCGGCCGTTTCGCTGCGTCAGGACGGCGGCTGGACCGTCGGCCACGTCCACGGAATACCCGCCAGCATGGTGGGCGCCCGAATGGCCGACGAAGAGGAACGACATGCGGCGCTCGCCATCGAGACCCGTCAGCCCGTCGCGGTGTCGGATGTGACGAACGACGATCGCGTCAACCGCAAACACTTGAAGAGACACCACATTCGCGCCGTCCTGACGGTCCCGCTGATCGCCCGCGGGGAGCCGCTTGGCGTGATTTTCTTTAATTACCACGCCGTCCCGCACGTCTTCACGGAGGCCGAGACGAATTTCGCCCGGCAACTGGCCTCGACGGCGGCTATCGCACTGGAAAACGCCAGTCTCTTCGGCGAACGCAGAGAAGCCGAACTGAAGATTCGCCGCCAGACCACGATCCTGCGGGGAATCAGCCGAATTTTCCAGGAGGCCATGAGCGCGCGAACCGAGGAGGATCTGGGCCGCGTCTGCCTGGCCGTGGCGGAGGAAATCACCCAGAGCAAATTCGGGTTCATCGGGGAGATCCATGGCGCCGGCCTACAGAACATCGCGATCAGCGACCCCGGCTGGGACGCGTGCCGGATGACGGACTCGACCGGCCATCGCAGACCGCAGGGGAATTTCACGATTCACGGCGTCTACGGCCGCGTCCTCAAGGACGGCAAATCGGTCGTCGCCAACGACCCGGCCAATCATCCCGACAGCATCGGGACTCCTCCAGGCCATCCGCCGCTGACCGCGTTTCTCGGAGTTCCGCTGATCCGCGAGGGCGAAACCATCGGCATGATCGCGATGGGCAATCGCGAAGGCGGCTATTCCCAGGACGAAGTGGAGGCCCTGGAGTCTCTCGCTCCGGCGGTCGTCGAGGCGTTCCTCCGCAAGCGAGCCGAACAGGCGCTGACCGCCAGCGAGAAGAAGTACCGCACGCTGATCGAGACGACCAACAGCATCATCGTGCGATGGGACAGGCAGGGCATCCTCCAGTTCGTCAACGAACGAGGCGCGGACCTTCTGGGCTACGAGCCGCAGGAACTGATCGGCCGGCACGTGAGCGTCCTCGTGCCCGAGACCGAGAGCACGGGCCGGGACCTCTCCACCCTGGCCCAGGATATTCTCGATCACCCCGAGCAGTATGCATACAATCCCAACGAGAACGTCAGGAAAGACGGGACGCGGGTCTGGATCGCATGGACCAACAGGGCGATCACCGATGAAGACGGGGTCGTTCAAGAGGTTCTGGCTGTCGGCAACGACATCACGGAACTCAAGCAGGCGGAAGCGGCGGTCAACCGGAACCGCAAGACGCTTTCCGAATTGGTCGAGCGTTCCCCGTTCGGCACCTATATCGTGGACTCGCAGTTCCGCATCGCGATGATGAACGCCTCCTCGCAAGAGGGCGCCTTCCGCAACGTGCGGCCGGTGATCGGACGCGATTTCACGGAGGCTATGCGCATCCTCTGGCCCGAACCCGTCGCCGCGGAGATCATCGGGCTCTTCCGTCACACCCTCGAAACCGGCGAGCCCTATTTCTCGCCGCGCTTTATCAACCCGCGTCGCGATGCGGAGACCATCGAATCGTACGAGTGGGAACTCCATCGCATGACGCTTCCGGACGGACAGTTCGGCGTCATCTGCTACTATTTCGATTCCACGAAGCTGCGCGAGGCCGAAGAGGCGCTGCGCGAGAGCGAGGAACGGCTCCGCCGCGTGGCCCGGGCCGGGCGGATCGGCCTGTTCGAATGGAACGCCACCCGGGACAGCGCCTACTGGAGCCCGGAGCACTATGAGCTGTTCGGCCTCGAACCGGGCTCCTCGATGAAGTACGAACGGTGGCTCGCGTGCGTGCATCCCGATGACCGGGAGCGCGTCACCCACAATATGACGGCCTTGCTGGAGGAGGCCGGCCGAGGAACGGCCACCCCTCCTCACATGGATGAGTATCGCGTTGTGCACGGCGACGGAACCGTTCTCTGGCTGGAAACCACGGTTTCCATGGATTCCGCCGGCGGCGACCTGATCCTGCGGGGCGCCGTCCGCGACATCACCGAACGCAAGCAGGCGGAAATGGCCCTGCGGGAAAGCGAACAACGGCTTCGCATGGCGCTCGAGGGCGGTCGAATGGGCCTCTGGGAGTGGGATCTCGAGGGAGGCCGCACCTACTGGGACCGGAAAGTGTATGAGCTGCTCGGATTGGAGCCCGGCGGGCAAGCCAGTCACGAACGGTTCATCGAGCGCGTGGATCGGCGGGATATCGATTTGCTGGACGAGCTGATTCGCAAATCGATGACCGACGCCGACGACTTCCAGATGGAATTCCGCGTGATCCGGCGCACTGGAGAAACCGGGTGGATGGCAACCTCCGGCAAGACGATCCGTAATGCCTCCGGCAAGCCCGTGCGGAGGCTCGGGATTCTCTACGACATCACGCCGCGCAAACAGATGGAGGAGCAGTTGCGGCGGCTGAACGACCAATTGGAGGAGGAAGTCCAGGCCCAGACCGAGGAGCTGCGGGACATGGTCGACCGGCTCCAGGACGAAGTGGTCCGACGCGTGCTGGCCGAGGGCAAACTCCGCAAGAGCTCCCAGATGCTCGAGGGGTTCTTCCAGCACACGATCACGCCGCTGGCGTTCATGGACCGGCGATTCAATTTCATCCGAGTCAATGAGGCCTACGCCAGGGCCGACGGCAAAAGTCCCGAGTTCTTCAAAGGCAAGAATCACTTTTCTCTCTACCCCGACGGCGGGAATCGGGCGGCATTCGAGGAGGTGGTGCAGACCGGGCGGTCCTATCGGGCGCACGCCAGGCCGTTCACCTATCCCGACAAGCCCGGGCAGGTCGTCTACTGGGATCTACAGCTCACTCCCCTGCAAAACGACCGCGGCGAAGTCCAGTACCTCGTGCTCAATCTCCGGGACGTCACTGGACAACAGGCCGCGCTCTGCGAGCTGGAACAGCGGGCCCGCCAACTCCAGAAGCTGACCCTGGAGCTCTCTCAGGCGGAAGACCGCGAACGAAGGCGAATGGCGGAAGTCCTCCACGACGGCCTGCAGCAGCAGCTCGCCGCGGCGAAGTTCCACCTCGGCCTGCTCAGCAGCCGGACCCGGAGCGACGCCGCACTGCAGGAAATCGCCGGCCAGCTCGACAGAATGCTGAGGGACGCAATCGAGCAATCGCGGAGCCTGTCGCACGACCTGAGCCCGGCGGTTCTGTACCAGAGCGACCTGGGCGAGTCATTCGAGTGGCTGGCCCGCCAGGTCCAGACCAAGCATGGCCTGACGGTTCACACCGAGATCCACGGCCGAGTGGATTCGCAGTCGGAGTCGATCAAGGCCTTCCTCTTCCGAACGGGCCAGGAGATCCTGTTCAACACGGTCAAGCACGCGAAAGTCCAGGAGGCCCGGCTCCGCCTTCAGCGACGGGACGAAGAGCTGTGGCTGACGATCGCCGATCAGGGACGGGGTTTCGATCCCCACACGCTGGGACGGGCCGCCGGCTTCGGGCTGCTGAGCATCCGCGAGCGGGTCAATCTCCTCGGCGGGCGAATGAAGATCCGCAGCGTCCCGGACCGGGGCAGCGTCTTTTTGATCGTGGTGCCGGACGCACAAATCAAGGAAGACAGAGGGCAGAGGACAGAGGACGGAGGACAGAAGGCTGAAAACAGAGCGGACCGCCGTCCTGTGTCCTCGATCCCGCGTCCTCCGGTCCTGCGCGTGCTGCTGGTGGACGATCACAAAGTGATGCGGGAGGGCCTGGCGGCGCTGATCGCCGAGCAGAAAGACATGGAGATCATCGGCCAGGCCGGCGACGGACGCGAAGCGGTCGAGCTGACCCGCCTGCTGGAGCCGGACGTGGTCATCATGGACGTGGCGATGCCGGTGATGGCCGGGGACGAGGCGACGCGACGGATCAAGGCCGAGCTGCCCCAGACGCGAATCATCGCGCTTTCGATGTTCGAGGAGCCGGACGTCCGCGAGAAGATGATCGGCGCCGGCGCCGAAACCTACCTGCCCAAAACCGGGCCGTCGGACGGGTTCCTGTCCGCCATCCGCGGACTGACCGAATAGAGGGCAAAAAGCAGGGAAGGAAAGAAGGCAAGACCCGGGACGAAGCCCGTTCCTGCCTTCTTTCCTTCCTACGTTCCTACCTTCTCAGGGATTACCACCGGTACTGCAACGCCGCGCTGATGACCTGGACCGTCTCGTCGCTGTTGAGGCGGGCGTCGTAATCCAGGTACAGCTTGGTCCGCTCGCTGACCTGGGCCGCCAGGCCGGCGCCCAGGATCGCGCTGTCGCGGGAGGTCTCCGCGTCGCGGACGGTGAAGATCACCGTCGGATCGCTGGCGAAGGACGACTCCACGCTGGAGCGGTTGTCGCCGAACTCATGGGCCCAGCGGCCGCGGAGCTGGAGGTCGGCGTTGAAGTCGCCGCTGCTCTCGATGAGCCGCTGCGTCAGCCGGGCGCCGAGCGAGCCTCGGATCGAGTCCTGGCTCTGCTCGTCGAACGCCAGGGCGCTGACCCCGCCGGTCTCCGTGTACGAGTCCAGGTTCAGATACGTGTACTGCAGGGACGCCAGAGGCGCCAGGCACAGCTTCGGATTCAATTCGAATCTGCGGCTGGCCTCCACGTACGCGGCGAACTCGCTGCCCCCGAAACTGCCCGTGAGCCGTTCGTTGAGCAGGTCCACGAAACGCTCGGTCTCGTAGTCCAGGTTGGCGACCGTGACGATCGAATCCACGTACCACGGGCCGCGGGAGAAGCTGCCGTAGAGGCCGAAGTGAGCGGCGTCGAAGTCCGTGTTGTCGCGGGAGGACCCGAAGTCCACGTCGCCCTCGGACAGGCCGCCGACGATGCCGGCCAGGAAGTTGTCGGTGAACTGGTAGTCCACGCCGAACGTGCCGCCGTAGACGTTGTAGCTGTAGCTCGGCACGCCGCCTTCGGAGTCGCGATCGCCGTAGAGGCCATAGCCCCGACCCCAGACGCCCCACCGTTTGCCGGCCAGAGTCCGCGTGCCGTTGCCGACCGCGAAGTTCTGCCCGCGGGTGGCGGCTTCCTGAGCGGGCGAACTGCTGGCGACCTGATCCGGTCCGGCCGCGGCCGTCAGGCCCATGTCGAAGGCCCCGGCCACCAGGCCCGACTGAATGTTCTGAAGGCGGCTGGTCACGGTGCCCAGGAACTTGGAGCTGCCCGCCACGGTCATCGGGGCCAGCGGAGGCCGGCTCTGACCGGCCAACTGATCGTACGCGCCGCGGACGCCGTCGGCGGTCTCGATGTCCTGCACCGCGTCGGTGACGTCGTTGCCGCCCTGGCCGCCGATGCCCTGGAGGGCCCCGCCGAGGGCACGCTGGTTGTCCGTGTGGGCGATGTTCGGATCGTTGAAATTGGCCGCCGTGACATGCAGCCAGACGGAGGCTTCGTTGTAGTCCAGAGTCGCCTCGCTGACCGAGAAGCTCAGCAGCGCGGTGTCGAGGTCGTTGAACTCGCCCACGATGGTATCGCCGGTGAGGATCTCGTACTCATGCTCGCCGAGGATCGTGCCGGAAGAGCTGACCTGGACCGTGCCGCCCTGAATCGTGACGTCGCCGTCGACAGCGAGCCTGTCGCTCGTGACGTTGTTGATGTCGACCGCGAAGGTCGAGCCCTCGTAGAAGACCACGCTTCCATCGACAGTCAACGTGCCGATGCCGTCGACGCCGGGGGCGATGGTTCCGTAGTTGTGGAGAGTCGTCGGGGTCGTGACATCGATCGTGCCGTCGCCGCCGACGAGGCCGGTTTCCCAGACATACATCTCGTCGAAGACGCTGACTAGGCCGCCGTCACTGACGTACAGGTTTCCGATTCCCCCTGCGGCGTCGTTGTTTCCGCCCACGTACAGGTTCTCTCCGATCTCCCAGGTCGAGCCTGCGCCAGTGACCAGGGCATTGCCGACGCCCGATGCGCCGTAACCGATGTGGACCGCGTCGTCGACGACGACAAGGCCGCCGTCGCTGATCGTGAGGGTTCCGGTTCCGTAGCCGCCGACGTACAGGTCGTCCGACAGGGTCAACTGAGACGAGTCGCCGCTCACGGTGACCGTGCCGACGCCGTTGGGCTCATCGCCGATGTAGCCGTCGAGCGCGACTACATGGGCGCCATCCAGGATGGAAAGAGTGCCGGCGCCGCTGTGGCCGACGCACAAGTCGTACCCGACGTTCAGCAGGGAGCCTTCGTCCGTCACCGTGATGAAGCCGGCGCCGTTCGGGTCGCCCCAGAGATCCACATAGTCCGAAGCGTCGATGGCGTCCATGGCGAAGCCGCCGATCATGACGTCGGCAACGTTCACCTGGCCGCCGCCGGAGATGAGCATCTCGCCGTGGCCATAGACGCCGACGCCGAGGATGGACCAGTCTTCTTCCAGTTCGTTCGGATCGTAGAGAGTCCAGGTCGAATCTGCGCCGTCGACAAAAACATAGCCCGCGCTGTCGGGCCCGAATCCAATGAGGGCATCTTGGCTGTTCACCTGGCCGCCCTCGGCGATGTCCAGTTCGCCCTCGCCGGTCGTGCCGACCACGAGGAGTCCGGCGTCCAGCAACGCTCCGGCGCCGTCGACCATCACCAGGCCGGCCCCGTTGGGATCGTAGCCCGGGTCTTCGATATCGAACAGGCCCGCGCCGGGATCGAACCCGCCGATGTACACCTCGTCGGAGTAGACTTCGCCGTCGCCGCTGATCGTCAGGAGCCCCTCGCCGTAGCCGCCCACGACCAGGGCGCCGCTGTTCTCCCAGACCGAAGGCGTGTTCGGGTCCGGACCAACGAGTTCTCCGAACGCCTGCATTTGGCTATCGCCGACCAGGACCTCGCCCTCGCTGCCGGCCGTCAGGCCCAGCGCGGCCGTGTCGCTGATTACTCGTCCGCCGTTCGTGACGGCCATGGCGGCCAGGGCGCTTTCCCCTTCGGCCCCCACGAAGATCGTTCCGGCGACGTCGAGCAGAGCGTTGGCGTCCTCGACGAGCACCATACCGTCGTTGGTGATGGTCAGGCTGCCTTCGCCGTCGGCCGTCAGGTCGGAGGCCTGATCGCCGGTGATTCTCAACAGGGCGTCATCCACGGTCACTTCGCCCACGCCGTCGGCCGTGACGCCGATAATGGCGACATGGCCCCGCACTTCAGCGCCGTCGAGGACTTCGAGGGCGCCGGTGCCGCTGTAGCCCACCTGGATGCCGTCGTCGCCAGTGACCTCGAGGATCGAATTGGCGTCTCTGACCGCCACGGTGCCCGAGCCATTCGGATCGCCCAGGGCCTCCACCAGTCCTTCGGGAGCGTCGTTGGCGTCGAAACCGCCCACGACCAGGGCGCCCACTTCGGCTTGCCCGCCGTGCGAGACGGTCAAATTGCCCTGGCCCCAGGCGCCGACGATCACGTCGGAAGCAGCCGTCAGCTCGCCGCCGTCGATCGTCACCGTGCCGGTGGCGTCGGGACCGCTGCCGATCGTCATCGTATCCGTCACGATCTGGCCGCCCTGGCTGGCGGTCAGTATGCCGACGCCGGAATAACCCACGTACAGGGGCTGATCGCCGCTGGAGATCAGTTGCGAGCCTTCTCCCATCACGAGCACCGTACCGGAGCCGGCGGGATAGCCGTCGCCCCAGTCCGATTCGTCCCCTTCCCGGTCGGTGAGTTCGTTCGGGTCAAAGCCGCCGATGTAGACTCGGTTGGCATCCACCAAGCCGCCGCCCGAGATGGTCATCTGGCCGGTGCCCCAGCCGCCGACGGCCAGGACGCCGTAGCCGAGTCCTTCCTCAATGACGGCCTCCAAAGTGAGCGTCGAGTTCTCTCCGGCAACCGTCACCGTGCCCGTGCTGCCTTCGCCAAGGCCGACAACGCCCAGTTCGGCGGTAAGTTGCCCACCGGCGGCCACTTGTATCGTGCCTTCGCCGGTGACGCCGGCCAGGAAGGTCTCGGTTTCAAGGCTTGAGCCCGCCCCGGTCACAGTCGCCGTGCCGGTTCCGTGCGAGGCCCCGAAGTCGTCCAGCACCTCCTGCGGCAGCGATGTGTCGTTCACATCGAAACCGCCGACGGCCAGGTAACTCGTTGTCGCCGAAGCGCCGTCGGCCACAGTCAGATCGCCCGTGCCCCAGGCCCCCACCTGGATGTCTTCCGTCGTCAGCGTTGAGCCGGTTCCCCTCACGTCGACCGTGCCAATACTATCCGGCGTGGCTCCGATCACCACCGACGGGGCGTCGACCGCGCCGCCGTCGTTGACGTCGAGCGTGCCGGTGCCGGAGTAGCCCACGTATAGAGTGTTGTCGCTCGTGATGTCCAGTTCGGAACCCGCTCCGGTCACCAGGACGGCGCCGGTTCCGGTCGGCATCAGATTCGGATCGTAGTCCGCTCCAACGAGATCGAAGGGCATGCCTCCGATGTAGACTTCGGGAGCCGTGACGACGCCGCCCGCGGCGATCGTCAGATCGCCCTGTCCCCAGCCGCCGACCACGATCGCATCTTCATTGGTCCATGTCGAATCCTCGCCGGTGACCAGCGCAGTGCCGTGCGCGTCAGGCATCAGGCCGATCCAGCCCGACTCGCCAACAACCGCCCCGCCGTTCGAGATCGTGAGGTTGCCCGTGCCGGAGAAGCCCACATACATGTTGCCCGTTTCCCAGGTGGATCCGGCCCCGCTGACCACGGCCGTGCCCGTGCCGGCGCCCAGGCCCGCGTTGGGATCGAAGTAATCTTCGAGATTCTCGAACTCAGGGTTCGTGCCCCCGAGGATGGCGTCAGCGGAGGCGACCGTCGCGCCGTTGTTGATCGTCAACGTGCCTTGCCCTTCCGAGCCAACGGTGATCGTGTCCCCCACGGCCAGAATCGCGTTGGGATCGTTGACGTCCACCAAACCGCCGTTGGAGACGATCAGATCGCCTTCGCCTGCCACGGCCCATTCGCCGGGAGGGTTGGCGTCGCCGGAGATCTGCCAGGTCGAGCCCGCGCCGTCGACGGTCACCAGCCCGACACTGCTTTCGCCTACGCCGACTCCTCCGATCTGGCTTTCAACCCGTGCGCCGTTGAGGATATTCAACGTGCCGTTGCCGACGGCGCCGACGCCGATCGCGAAGGCCTGCACAAGCGAGCCGGTTCCGGTCACAGTAACGGCGCCCGTGCCGTTGGGGTCGCCCCCCCCGTAAGGCGTTGTATCGAAAGAGAATGCGTTGGGATCGAACCCACCGATATAGAGAACCTCGCCGAAGGTGGCATGGCCTCCCCCCGAGACCGTCACGTTTCCTTCTCCGTAGCCGCCGACGAACGCTCCGGAGGCGTTCTCCCAGAGGCTCCCGGCCCCGTTGACCAGGACCTCGCCGACGCTGTCCCGCCCGACGCCGACCAGGGCCACTTCGTCGCTGACCCGGCCCGCGTTCAGCACATTCAGAGTTCCCTGGCCGCTGTCGCCGACGTGAATCCCGTCGGTCACCAGCGTACTGCCCGAGCCCGTCACCGTGATCGTGCCGATGCCGTTGGGCTCATAACCCACGGCGTTGGAATCGAAGCCGAGCTCCTCGGTGGGATAGCCGCCCACGAAAACCACGTCGTCCACGGTGACGTTGCCGCAGCCGCTGACAGTCAGCAGGCCCTCGCCGTAGGCGCCGACCGCCATGACGCCGGAGAACAAGCCTGTATCAGTCTCGAAATCCACGTCGGTGCTGACATTCCATGATGAGCCGGCGCCGTCGACCGTGATCTGCCCGTAGCTGCCCGGCGCGACCCCGAGGACCGTCTGGGACGTGTCCACCGTCGCCCCGTCGTTGACGTCGACGATGCCTGTGCCGTAGTTGCCCACGTAGGCCTCGTCCGACACGTCCAGCGACGATCCGTCTCCGGTGATCACGACGGCGCCCGTCCCGTGGGCGTCTCCGAAGGCGGCGAGGATCTCGGGATCCAGCTCGCTGTCGTTGGCGTCGAATCCGCCGACCGTGAACCATTCGGTCTGTGCGGTCGCCCCCTCGGAGATGGTCAGGTAGCCATCGCCCCAGGCGCCCACCAGAATCTCCTCGCTGGTGATCAACTGGGTGTCTTCGTCGTGGAGGGTCACAGTGCCGGTGGAGCCGGGCGCCCCGCCGATGATGACCCCGTTGCTATTCACCAGACCACCTTCATTGACGTCCAGAACGCCTGTTCCCGAATAGCCCACATACAGCGTATCGGGCGAGGTCACTTCCAGCGTGGAGCCCTCGCCCGTCACGGTGATCGTTCCGGTTCCGTCAGGCATCAGATCCCAACTGAAGTCCTGGTCTTCCGCCAGGGTGATCGGCATACCGCCGATGAAGACCTGTTCCGCCACGACCCGTCCGCCCTCCTCGATCCGAACGCCGCCGACGCCCCAGGAGCCTACATTCAGCATGCTGCCGGCGTCCCATTGCGAGCCGTTCCCCGTCACAACGACATTGCCCGTGCCGTTGGGCTCGCCCAATCCATCGAAGATGGGCTCGTTGTAATCCATGGTGGCTGCGTCCACGCCGCCGACCCATCCGGCCCCGGATTCAACCTGGCCGCCGCCGGAGACCGTGAGAGCGCCTTGCCCCCAGACGCCCACGACGAGATTCTGCGTCACCGACCAGGAGCCGGAATCATCCACGAGAACGTCGCCCGTGGAGCCGGGCATCAGCCCCAACTCGCTGGTGTCGGTCTCCACGGCGGAACCCGCACCCGTTATGGCAAGCTCGCCCTGGCCCGCCGCGCCGACAGTCAGCCAGCCCCATTCTCCGGTGCTCCACTGGGCCCCGCCGCTGACCGTTGCGTAGCCAATCCCTTCGGCGACGCCGATGACCTCGTCGGATTCGTTCAGCACCGGACTGCCGCCGATGGTCGTGTCATGGGAGGACAAGGTCGCCTGATTGGTCAGCGTCAGTTGCCCTTCGGCCAACGGGCCGATGAAGAGTTCGGACTCGCCTGCGGGGTCCACGCCAAAGGAGGAGCCCAGCCCCGTGATCGTGAGGTGGCCCGTCGCGGTGTTGTATTCCGGATCGGGGCTCCCGAGGAAGACCGTCCCTCCGGTCGTGACCGCCCCCTCGCCCGCGACCGAGAGGGTTCCGGGGCCATGATAACCGACGCTCAGGTCGCCGCCGATCGCCCACGGATCCGCGAAGCCGTAGCCAGGGTTGATGCTGCCCGTCGTCGTGATCGGCGACGTCGCCAACGACGTTCCGGACAGAGCCGCCAGAACCAGAATGAGGACAATCAACGAGAGCTGAACTTGGGAGAATCGTCCTGACACCATAACTATTTCCCTTCTATAACCCCATGGCTCCTGACGAACGACACGCGTCACGGCGTCGTCCGCGCGGCATCATTCCTGTGATGCCCCGCATCATTGAGGGATTTATCGTGGCGGGATTTCCTTTTTCTCCAGTTATTTTGTGAAAGAAGAAGGGCCCAAGATAGTTGCTTAGCTTTCGAAACACTTTGTCCGAGACATACGGCGAACAGCCAATAACCTCGGACAAGCGACGAAGATCGGGCTTGCCAGTGCTGATACGTCGCGATGGCTCGGGAGCGGCGAGTCCCCGGGATGAATGATCTATGGGATCTCTCGCGGAAATGGACGGCGATTTCTTTTTTTTGCGGGGAGGGGT
>JBDKUU010000520.1:0-23018 GCA_039679525.1 Phycisphaerales bacterium
GCAGTCTTGCTTGCTCTTGCACAGGCCTCCAGCATATTCGTGCTGCCGTTGCCTGGCGAGAGAATTCCTGGTAGAGTGACGGCCCGATAGACCAGGGAGGTTTCGGTGACGACAAACAGATCGTTCAATATGATGTCCGTGTTGTGGGCTGCCATGGTAATCATGGCCGGCGCAGGCTTGTCTCTCGCGGCGGATTGGCCGCAGTGGCGGGGGCCGGCGCGGGACGGGGGCTGGACGGAGGCCGGGTTGGTCGAGCGGTTCGCATCGCCCCAGTTGCCGATCCAGTGGCGGGTCGCGATCGGCAGCGGGTACAGCGGGCCGACTGTGGCCGAAGGTCGGGTGTTCGTCATGGATCGCGTCGCCAGGCCCTCCTCGCAGGAACGCGTGCTCTGCTTCGATGCCGAGACGGGCAAGGAGGCATGGTCGTACGCGTATGACTGCCGCTATCAGGGCATTCAGTACGAAGCAGGACCACGCTGCTCGGTCACGATCGACGAAGGGCGGGCCTATGCCCTGGGGACCATGGGACATCTGCATTGTTTCGAGGCTCAGTCGGGCAAGCTGCTCTGGAAGCACGATTGCCGCCAGGAATACGGCGCCAAGGTCCCGATCTGGGGGATCGCGGCCTCGCCGCTGGTCGATGGTGGTTTGGTGATTGTGCACGTCGGCGGCAAAGACGGCGCGTCGCTGATAGCGTTCGACAAGGTCACCGGCCAGGAGAAATGGCGAGCCTTGAACGACCCGGCCTCGTACTCCTCGCCCATCGTGATCGAGCAGGCGGGCCGGCGTGTCCTCGTCTGCCTCACGGGCGAACGGATGGTCGGCCTGGACCCGCAAACCGGTCGCCTCCATTGGCAGTATCCTTTTCGCCCGAAGGAGATGGTGATCACGATCGCCACGCCCGTCTTCGACGGCCCGCATCTGGTCGCCACGAGCTTCTATGACGGCATGCTGCTGCTGAACGTTTGCCAAGACGTGCTTGCTGTCGAGAGACTCTGGCAGCGGCGGGGCGAGAACGAGCGCAACACCGATGCTCTTCACTGCTGCATTTCCACGCCCATAATTCTGGGCGATTACCTCTACGGCGTGGACAGCCACGGCGAGCTGCGGTGCCTCGACCTCAAGACGGGCGGCCGCGTCTGGGAGGATCTGACGGCGACTCCGAAGGCACGCTGGTCGAACATTCACATGGTCCGCAACGGCGACAAGATCTGGATGTTCAACGAGCGGGGTGAGCTGATCATCGGCACGCTCGACCGCGTGGGCTTCCATGAGATCAGTCGAGCGAAATTGATCGAACCGACGACGGACCAGCTCGATCAGCGAGGCGGCGTCTGCTGGTCCCATCCCGCATTTGCTAATCGTTGCGTCTACGCGCGCAACGACAGGGAGCTTGTCTGTGCCGATCTATCCGCCAAATAGCGTGACGTGGCGGTGTGGGCGCTGGTGTAGGAGAGTGCTGTGGAACGAAGGGAGTTCTTGAAGGCCGGGACCATCGCAGCCGGATCGGCGGTGACAGGAGGGCTATTGCGAAATGTCGACGTCGCAGGCTCGGCCGAGCCGTTGTGCGACTGTCAGAACGCCCCGAAGCTGCCGCGGCGGGCGTACGGCGACACCGGCGAGCGGCTGTCGATCATCGGGTTCGGCGGACTCGTCGTCAGCGGCGTCGAGCAGGAGCACGCGAATCGCGTCGTCGCGGAGGCTGTGGAGAAGGGCGTGAACTACTTCGATGTCGCCCCGAGCTATGGAGACGCCGAGGTCAAGCTCGGGCCGGCCCTGGAGCCCTATCGCAAGAACGTGTTCCTGGCCTGCAAGACGACGCAACGGACGAGGGAAGGGGCCGCCGCGGAGCTGAAGGAATCGCTCCGGCGGCTGCGAACCGATCATCTCGATCTCTACCAGCTCCACGCGATCGCCGACGTGCAGAAGGACGTGGAGGCTGCCTTCGGTCCCGGCGGGGCGATGGAGGTCTTCCTGGAAGCGAAGAAGCAAGGGCAGGTTCGATACCTCGGGTTCTCGGCTCATTCGGAGGTGGCGGCCCTGGCCGCGATGGAGCGGCACGACTTCGACTCGATTCTGTTTCCCGTCAACTTTGCGACGTTCTACAAAGGCAACTTCGGTCCCCGAGTCATCGAGGCGGCCAAGTCGAAAGGCGTCGCGAGGCTGGCCCTCAAGGCGCTGGCCCGGCAGCAGTGGCCGAAGGATGATCCGCTTCGCCAACAGTATCCGAAGTGCTGGTATCAGCCGCTGACGGATCGCCGCGAGGCCAAGCTGGCTCTGTACTTCACGCTGAGTCAATCGGTCACCGCGGCCATCCCGCCCGGCGATGAATCGCTCTTTCGACTGGCCCTGGATCTGGCGATGGGTTTTCGCCCGATCTCGCAGAAGGAGAAGGAGACGCTCCAGACGCTGGCCCAATCGCTGACCCCGGTCTTCGAGCAGCCTGCATAGGTCATGCTCAAGGCGAGGTCGCGTTGAAGCGTGCCCGATCCTCCTTGATTGCTGCTGATTTCGTCCATATTTCCGCTACAAACGTCACATTCGGACCTCGGAATTGCCCAAATTAACGCGAGAGCTGTGAAATGGGAGCATTTTTCTGGTTACCAGCCTGAGCACGCCGGTAATCTGATTGACGTCTCTGGCGTCGTGGGCATGTGACACACCCACCAAGGGTGGAATTCTGGCAGCACGAGGGTCAACGTGGACGTGTCATCCATCATGCGTTTTGAAGATCTCCTGGAACTCTGGCAGCGACAGTGTGCTCAGCAGTCCATTCTCCAGTTCCTGGGCATTCGATCTCGCGGCGACGTGCGGGGCAGCGAGGAGAGCGATCCCGGTTTCCTGCGGATTCTCCACGAGCGACTCGACGGCACGTGGTGGGAGGTGACCAAGCCTCGTCTGGCCGTGCATCAGATCGCCGCCGGCGGAATTTGCTGTCGGTACCTGGCGGACTCGCTCAAGGACGCCGTACGGCGCTGTCCCGGGGCTCAGTTTCCCCCGGAAGCGTTCACAGATGACGCCGAGGACACGACCCCGGAAGACGAGTCGGATGTCCCTTCGACCAGAGGACGATTCCGCCGCCAGTCCGTGACATCGCCACGGACTGACTGAGAACACCGCGGTTCCTCGCGATCTTTCTCCCTCGCGATCGAGCGATCGATTCGTCAAGCCTTGTTGCGCAGCATCTCTTCAAGGCGCTGCAACTGGCCGGACTTCATGTGATAGCTGTGGTCCGAATCGGGGAACCGCTTCGCACGCACGTCCTCGCCGTAGGCTCGGAACGCCTCGATGGACCGGGCCCCCAGATCGCCGAACGCCTTGGCAAACTTGGGCGAGTGTTCCACGGCCAGCCCGAGGATGTCGGGGGCGACCAGGATCTGCCCGTCGCATCCCGGGCCTGAGCCGCAACTGATCACCGGTATGGGAGACCGCTCCGTGATGACCTGGGCAACCTCCGCCGCGGTTCCTTCGATCAGGAAAGCGCTGGCGCCGGCCTTCACCATTTGCTCAGCGGAATCGATCAGTTCCATCGCGGCGTCGGCCGAGGTCGCTTCGGCGCGGAGCCTGCCGACGGTCGTGATCCACTGCGGGAGGATGCCGATGTGCGCCATGACCGGGATCCCGGCGTCGCTGACGGCGCGGATCGTATCGAGATAGGCGCGAGTGACTTCGATCTTCACCATCTGCGCGCCGGCCTCGGTGAGAAAACGTCCGGCGTTGCGGATCGCATCGGCTGTGCCTGTCTGGTAAGATAGGAAAGGCATGTCCGCGACGAGAAAGAGATCTGGGGCGGCGCGGCGAACTGCGGCGGTGATGGCCGCCATGAAATCCATGGTTACGGGAAGCGTGCTGTCACGTCCGAGCACGAATTCTGCGGCCGTGTCGCCGACCAGAATCATGTCGGCCTGGGCCTGTGCGGCCAGACGCGCGGTGGTGTAATCGTAGCAACTGACCGCGACGATCGGGCGTCGCTCCTGCCTGGCTTTGAACAAATCAACAATCGTAATCCGGTTGGTCATCTTCGGTGAGTCCAGAAAGAATTAACAGCCTGTCAGTTATGACAGCAGAACAAAAACAAAAGTCGTTCGTACAATAAAAAGAGTTCAAGGTCGGGAATACGGCCATTTCCGCAATGCGCCGCTGAATTATTCGATAATTTCATAATCTACTTCTTGAATTCCCACAGGGAAAGCGTAATTTTTCCTGTGTCTTCGGTTTTCATTAAAGATTCTGTGCGGCTCGGCACGATGTTAGTAACAGGGAGCTTGGGTACAGCCCCAAGGCTCTTCGAAAGCCAACAAATAGCTTTTCATCACCCTCCTCCGAAGCCAGATTCTCTTTAGGAATCTGGCTTTATTACGGCACCACCTGTTAGATTGGGCAAGATGCACAAGAGGGATTGTATCCGCAGCATCTCGTCTGTCAAGCGGGGTTCGCTTTCTCCCGATTCACGCACAGGCAGGGGACATGGGATTGTGTCCGGCCGCAAGTTGAGGTAGCATTCCCCCGGCCGATCGCGACGCGCGATCGCAGTGGGTATCGAACATTCTGGAGGACGAACCGATGGTTCCTCAGGTAATGCTGTCCGGGCAGGGGCCCGGGGTTTCCCGAATCGTCCATGGGCTTTGGCGTTTGGCCGGCTGGGGCCTGGACCGCAAAGGGATTTGCCAGTTGATTCAGAGCTGCGTGGCGCAGGGGATCACGACCTTCGATCATGCGGACATCTACGGCGAATACACGTGCGAAGGCCTGTTCGGGCCGGCCCTGTCGGAGTGCGGCATCGATCGTTCGGCGATTCAGTTGGTCACCAAGTGCGGCATCAAACTGGTGTCGGCAAAGCGACCGGAAAATCGAATCCATTCCTATGACACAAGCCGGGCGCATATCGTCGCTTCGGTCGAGAACTCGTTGAAAGCTCTGCGAACCGAATACATCGATTTGTTGTTGATCCACCGCCCCAATCCGCTCATCGATCCTCGCGAGGTCAGCGACGCGTTCAACAGTCTGCGGGAATCGGGCAAAGTCCGGCATTTCGGCGTGTCGAACTTCCTGCCCCTGCAATTCGAGTCGTTGGCCTCGAAGCTGGACGTTCCGCTGGCGACCAATCAGATCGAATACTCCGTGATGAATCTGGCCGCCCACGCAGACGGGAGCATCGACCTGTGCCAGAAGCTGGGGATTCGCCCGATGGCCTGGTCTCCGCTCGGCGGCGGCAAGCTGTTTTCCGGGGATTCCCAGCAGATCCGCCGGCTCCGCGAGACTCTCGCTCGGATCGGCCGGGAGGTCGGCGGCGTCTCCATCGATCAGGTCGCCATGGCCTGGGTCCTCAAGCATCCGGTCGGGTTTGTCCCGGTGCTGGGCACAGGCAACCCGGATCGGATTCGCAGCGCGGCGGCATCGCTCGACATCGACCTGTCGGCGGAACAGTGGTTTGAAATCCGGCTGGCTTCCACGGGCCAGGACGTGCCGTAGCTGTTGATCAACGGGGTCGCTTGAACCAGAAGATCTCGCGGCTCGGCTCGGCGGCGATTTCGATGAGTTCCCATCCTTGCTGGCCGAGGTGATTGAACAGCACCGGCTGAATTCTGCCGGAACGGGCCGTGACTTCGATGTCGGTGGGGAACCCCATCCGCTCGAAGAAGAACGTTGCGGTGGTCGCGCGGATGTGCGCGACGGCTCCGTGCCATTCGAAATTGCCCGGCGACTCGACGTACATCGCGTATTCCCATTTTGCCGGCGTTGGGGCCGCGGGTTCGGCCCCGATCAACAAAGCGCCCATTGCCAGGATGCCCAGTCCGCAGGCGACGATCGGAATCTTGCTCTTCATGGTTCTCTCCTCAAAAGGACAGGTCGCGCTCCGCATCGGAACCGGATCGATTCACACACGCGTTGTACCAACCCTCCGCCTCGCCGTCAATCCCGGGATTCCTCACGCGGTGCGATCACGCCTTGACCAGTTGCGTCTCGTATAGGGCTTGATATACAGGGCAGGTGCGGATCAATTCGTCGTGCCGGCCCTGGGCGATGATCCGTCCATCGCTCATCACGACGATCATGTCGGCGGCGATGACCGTGCTGAAGCGGTGCGCGATCATGAACGTCGTGCGGCCCCGCATGACCGCCTGGACCGCCTCGTGAATCTTGGTCTCGCCCTCGGCGTCGATCTGGCTGGTGGCCTCGTCGAAGATCAGGATCGCGGGGTTCTTCAGAATGGCGCGGGCGATGATGATGCGCTGGAGTTGCCCGCCGCTAAGGCCGACGTTGTGCTCGCCGATGACGGTGTCGTAGCCGGAGGGCATCTGGCTGACGAAGTCGTGCGCGAACGCTCGTTTGGCGGCGACGATGACTTCGTCTCTCGTGGCTCCCGGCCGGCCGTAGGCGATGTTGGCGGCGATCGTGTCGTTGAACGTGAGAATGTCCTGAGTCACCATGCCGATCTGATCGCGCAGGCTCTTGAGCGTGACATCGTGGATGTTCCGCCCGTCGATGAGGATTTCGCCGCTGTCGGCGTCGAACAGACGCGGAATGAGGTTGATCAGCGTGGTCTTGCCCGCCCCGTTGGGGCCCACGACGGCCACGTTCAGTCCGGGTTTGATGGACAGGCTCACGTTCCTCAACGTCGGCCGCTGGCCCTGGGGATACGTGAACGAAACGTTGCGGAACTCGACATGCCCCTTCGCCGGCGACATCGTGACGGCGTCGGGCTTCTCTTTCTCCACGGGCTGGTCGAGCACGGCGAAGACCCGCTCCGACGCCGCGTTGGCCTGCTGCATTCGGTTCCAGATGTCGCTGGTCTTGCGGACCGCCTCGGCCGAGGCCCCCAGCAGCGCCAACAGCGCCAGGAACTCGGAGCCGTCCACTTTCTTGTCCGAGACCCAGGCCATACCCAGGATGATGGCGCCGGAGCCAACCAGCATGCCGAGGATTTCCAGCACCGGCTGGGACGCCGCATCCACCTTGGACATCCTCAGCAGTTGTTTGAGCAGGCGATTGTTGATCTCTTTGAAGGTCCGGCGTTCATACTCGTGCTGGTTGTAGATCTTCACGATGCGAAGACCCGTGACCACCTCCTGCAATTTGGCCAGCATCTGCGAGCTGGCGACCAGCGATTTCTTCGTCGCCTTCTTCATCCGGCGGCCGAAGGTGCCCAGGAGAACGACGACGAAGGGGGCTCCGCCGAGGAACACCAGGGTCAGTTGCCAGTTCAGCCACACAGCGGCTCCCATCATGAACACGGCGTTCATCGGTTCCCGCAGGGCTTTGCCGAGCAGCACCTGGATGCCGGAGGCCATCGTGCCTGTGTCGCGAACGATTCGACTGATCGTGTCGCTGGGGCGTTCGCCCGTGAAGGCGGCCATCGGCATCCGCATCATGCGGTTGAAGACGGCCTCTCGCACGTCGTTGATGGCGACCTGCACGATTTTCTGCCCGAGGTAATCCTGATAGAACTTGGCGACGCATCGGACGGCGGTCGTCACGGTGACAAATCCCATCAACGCGATCACCCCGGCCATCTTGGCTCGCGGCGTCTGCTCCCGCGGCAGGAAGCTGATGACCCGGGCGGCCGCGTCCACCATGGCGAACTGCGTCTGCCGCTTCAGCTTCGCGAATGCGCTGGACTTGAGACTCGCGACGGCCGTCTCGTTCAGAGGGGTCGGCAACTGCACTGTCGCGTCGACCAGCGTAGTTCCTTCGAGACGTTTGACTTTGACAGAGAGGACCGGGCTTCTCGGAGCAGCCAGCGCTTGCAGGAACGAGGCGTACGAAATCTCGCCGCCGGCGGGGGCGGCCAGGACATTGTCCACGTCGACGATTCGATCCTGGGACTGGAGCCCGGCCTGTTGGGCCAGGCTGTCCTTCTGCACGCGGACGACTCGGAGATAGATTCCCGCCGGAGCGCCCGGCCCGGCCCCCGTGGTTGTGGCTTCCGGGGCCGCCAATTCCAAGCCGTAATAGACGTCGCAGCTCTTTCGATCGACCCAGCTCGGCAGTCCCTCATCGCTGATCATGACCGTCAGCAGGGGGATGATGGTCATGAAACTGGCGGAGAGCATCGCGGCGATAACCATCGCGCTGACCACGACAACGATGACACGGGGCCATTGCGGCCACACGTACTGGAATACGCGTCTGAATTCTTTCATGTAGGCAAAATTCCTTGGATCCAGGCGGCCTCGAGAGTCTCTCTTCGGCGCCGTGACCTTCAACCATCCTGGCGACCTGCGACGGCAAGACAACAGGTTCGAGCCCTGAGTGGATGGACCACACTAACCGACTTGCGGGATGAGGTCAAGCGGAAACGGAACGTCCCTTTGTTCGTGAAGGCCGGGGGGATAGGAAGGCCCGAGGAGGGTCAGTACTTCTTGCGGAACTTGGCCGTGGGGATGTTCATTAGCTTTCGATACTTGGCCACGGTGCGGCGGGCGAGATTGGGGATGCCCGCCTCGGCCAGCTTCTCCTTGATCTGGTCGTCATTGAGAGGCTTGGCCTTGTCCTCCTCGTCGATGATCTGCTGGAGCTTCACGCGAATGGCCTCCCAACTGTGGGCTTGGCCCATGACGTCCTCGGTGCCGCCGCTGAAGAACTTCCGCAGGGGGAGGATGCCCCAGGCGCACTGGAGGTACTTGCCCGACACGGCGCGCGAGACGGTGGCCAGGTGGACGCCCACGTCGTCGGCGACCTTCGACATGGGCAGGGGACGAAGGTGGAGGGGACCCTGCTCGAAGAAGTCCCTCTGATACCGGACGATCGTCTTGGCGACTTTCAGCAGGGTGTTCTTGCGCTGCTCGATCGCTTCGATGATCCAGTGGGCTGAGCGGATGTTGTTCACGAGGAACTTGCGGGTGCTGTCGCTGACGTGGTTGTCCTCGGCCATCCGCGTGTAGTACGGGCTCAGCCGCAGGCTGGGCAGGCTGTCGTCGGCCAGCCGGACCGAGATTCCCTCCGGGTTGTTGGAAGGCTCCACGATCACGTCCGGCGTGATCGGGATGCTCTCGTTGCGTCCGACCTGCAGGCCGGGTGAGATGTCGAGCTTGCTGAGCCGCTCGATCGCGCGATTGAGTCGATCGAGAGTGCAGTCCATCTTCTTGGCGATTTCGGGAAGGCGGTTCTCCAGCAACTCATCCATGTGATCCGCGACGAGCCGATACTCGAAGCCGAGATCGTCGCTGCTCTCTGCCAGTTGAATCAGGAGGCACTCGCGGAGATCCCGGGCCCCGACGCCGGCCGGATCGAGCTCCTGCACGAGCGAGAGGGCCGCCTTGAGGTGTTCCGGCGTGAACCCGGTCTGGTCCTTGTTGTGCAGTTGCTCCAGGGGGACGCTCAGGTAGCCTCGTCCATCGATATAGTCGATGATCATGTTGCCGGCCTTCCTCACCGGCTCATCGGCGTCGACCAGACGCCACTGCTCGGTGAGATAGTCGTGCAGAGACTGCGGCGGGGCGGCCGTGTTCTTGATGGCTTCGAGCTTGAGATCCTTTTCGTCGTCGTTCCGGCGGCTGTGATAGGGGCCCGACTGGTCGATGAGGTCCTTGAACTCGTCGCCGAGATTGCTCAGCCGCTCGAAGTCCTCCGCCTGGTTCTCACCGTCCACGACCAGAGCCTTCTCCGACGGGTCGTCGTCCTGAGCGGGTTCCGCGGGGGCCTCGATTTCGTCAGGGTTGGAGTCGTCGTCCAATTCCAGAACGGGATTGGAGTTCAGCTCCTGTTCGATGCGTTCCTGCAGCGCCAGGATGGGAAGCTGGAGGATCTCCATGGATTGGATCATATGCGGAGCGAGCTTCATCCGCTGCTCCATCCGCATCTGTCCTGTCATTTCCAGCTTCATACCGTTGCTCACGTGATCCAGGCTCTGTCGTTCATTTCGATCATTACCCCATGATAGCCTCGCAGTGGATTTCGTCAAGAACGGCGGGATGCTTCAGTGATTTCGGTGGTCCAAAGACCTCGCGGTCGCCGGTCATATGCCTGCGGTTCCTCCTCGCGGACCGCTCGTGTCGCGGTTGAGAACAGCCTGAAGAACAGACCCCCTCGAACGCTTTCTATTCCAGCGTCTGGCGGCCGAGGATGGCGTCGGTGAGGATGCGGCCGTTGGCGTATTCGATGG
Source organism: Phycisphaerales bacterium (assembly GCA_039679525.1). Taxonomy (GTDB): domain Bacteria; phylum Planctomycetota; class Phycisphaerae; order Sedimentisphaerales; family Anaerobacaceae; genus PLanc-01. The sequence goes on from JBDKUU010000520.1 coordinate 10,106, forward strand.
TGCTGCCGGTGGGTAAGCCTCGGGCCAGTCGAGTGATCCTCACGCCCAATGGCCGTAGAACCGAGCTGATGTACAGCGAGGTGCCGTCGCCTTCGATGTTGGGATTCGTGGCCATGATGATCTCTTTGACCTCACCGCTGCGGACACGCTCGACGAGTTTGTCGATGGTCAGGTCGCTCGCGTTGACGCCTTCCAGCGGGGCGATGTGGCCGCCCAGGACGTGGTAGAGCCATTTGCAGGCCCCGGTCTTTTCAAGACTGATCACGTCTTTGGGCTGCTCCACGACGCAGATCAGGCTCCGGTCCCGGCGGGGATCGGAACACACCTGGCAAAGGTCCGCCTCGGACAGATTGCAGCAGATCCGGCAGCGTTTGATCTTGGTCTTGACGTCGCGAATGGCGTCGGCCAACGCCATCGCGGTCGGAGCGTCGCTCTTGAGAATATGAAAAGCCAGACGTTCGGCGGTCTTGGGCCCGATGCCGGGCAGCTTGCCGAACTCTTCGATCAGTTGATTCAGCGTTGCGGTATAGGCGCTACTCATAGTTCAAACGGATTCGCCTCTCCAGACTACTGGTTCTCTTCAATCTTCATGACGGTCGCCTCAAGGCCGCCGAGCACGACTTTCACGCCCGGGTCATTGAGGATCTCGTTTCGTTTCTGGGTGCTCAATCTCGCGGAGTTCTCCGCCGCCTCAGCCTGAGAACTGACGACCGCCTCAAGCTTTATACGAATCCGGCGGCCCAATTGCTCGCTCAGAACGCCTGCAATCTGGTCCGCACGGCCGTTGCTCTGGCACATGTCGATCCGGCCGGGGGTGGGAAACTCGATGATCAGTACATCGCCTTTGAGCTCTCGCGGCGACGTGCCGCCAAGCAGGGCGGCCGTTCCATTGCCCAGTTTGGATCGAATCGCTTCGAGCATGTCGGGCCAATTCTCGACCAGGTTCGCGGGAAGCGATCCGACCGGTTCACCGAGCAACGGCAGATTCTCGGGCTTCTCAGTCGAGGGGGCAGACACTTGCTGGATTGCAGGAGCCGGCGGTTTGAGGGCAGGCTTATCTTCCGTCAGCAGTTTTTTTTTAACGGCCGAGGGCGGGCCGCCCAGGGTTCTGCCCATCAGCTCGTCCACGATCATGAAGTGCTCGCTGAGCGCGAACCGAAGCAGGGAGGCGTCGAGCAGGGCTCTGGGAGTGTCGCTGTTTTTGATCGTCCACCGCAGCTTCTCCAGAGCGGTGATGTTGTAGATCAGGGCCGCGGCGTCGAACCGCTTGGCCAAGGCAGCGGCCTTTTCTTTCTGATCGGCCGTGAGGATCAGAAGGTCCGTGTTCACCCCTGCCGAGCGGATGACCAGCAGGTCCCGCATGGCCTCGATCACGGCGTCGACGATCTGGATCTCGCCCAGGCCGGTGCAGACCAGGTCTTCGACCGCGGTCAACGTGCCCGCGGCGTCGTTGTCCGCGATCTTCTCGATGAGCCGGTGGATCTTCTCCGCGTTCGGCCGGCCGAGGAAATCCTCCAGGAGCTGCGCCGTCAAAGGCTGGATCCCCGTGCTGATGAGGCGGTCGAGGAGACTCAAGGCGTCCCGCATCGAGCCGTTGGCCATGCGGGCCACGGGCAGGATCAGGTCCTCCTCGAATCCGATGTTCTCCTTCCCGAGGATCGTCCTGAGCTGAGTAGCGATGACCTTCGGGCTGATGTTGGCGTAATCGAACCGCTGGCAGCGCGACTGGATCGTCGCGATGACCTTGTTGGGCTCGGTGGTGGCGAAGATGAACTTCACGTGCTCCGGCGGCTCCTCCAGCGTCTTGAGCAGGGCGTTGAAGGCCGCAGTGGTCAGCATGTGAACTTCGTCGATGATGTAGATTTTGTAGCGGGCGCGGGCCGGACGGTAGATGGCGTTCTCCCGCAGCTCGCGGATCTCATCGACGCGGTTGTTCGAGGCCCCGTCGATCTCGATGACGTCGATGTCCTCGCCGGTGTTGATCGCCAGGCAACTGCCGCACTTGAGGCAGGGGGTGGTGGTGGGTTCCTTCGCCTCCAGGCAATTGAGCGCCTTGGCGAGGATTCTCGCGAGGGTGGTCTTGCCGACGCCGCGGGTGCCGGTGAACAGGTAGGCATGCGCGACCCGGCCGGTCTCGATGGCGTTCTTGAGCGTTTTGGAGATCGGCTCCTGTCCCACGACGTCGTCAAACGTCTGGGAGCGGTACTTCCTTGCTAGAACCGTGTAAGCCATGACATTGATTATGGATTAAGGATTATTGATTATTGTGCTCTGGGCCCGTGTCGGAGCGGAATTCGGGGCTTCGGTTCCTCGCCGTCTTCCGGCCGGCAACGAAGATCTTTGTCAAGTCCTTGGCCTCGTCCAACAGGGAGGCCACGCGAGGTTCGCCGAGCAGACCCTCTTCGATGATGAACTCCAACCAGAAGATGCTCTCGTCGGCTTCCTCGGTCACAATGCTCAACTTCGACACGAAGTGCGCCTTCGACTGCGCCAGACATGTCGCTCGGTAGTTGGACGCCACCGATGTGCTGCACCTGATCAATTGTCCTCGAATGTGATTGCCCAAGGAATTATTCGGCAAGGCCAAGGTCAATTTCACGCAACGATGGGCAAACTGCTTCGCTCGTTCTCGCAACTCCTCCGGGTTCATGAGGGACCTCCCGCCGCAAATCATCAATCATCCATCATCGATGAAAAAAGATCGGCCGGGTGCCCCCACACACGGCTGAGCGTCCGCTTATGGCTGCTCGGTTCCCCGCCTGACCAGGTTCACGGGCTCGGCCTGCATGGGACCCGGCCGGTAAAGTTGCGTTCCCCACTATTCGCGAATCAAAGAGCCTGTCCAACCAACAAACCGGTACTATACCACACCCCAAGGGGTGGTTTCCAGAAGATTCTCGTTTTCCTCGGCAACATGTTTACGAAGCGACGCACGCCCATGTTCCCCGTTCAGAGGGAGTCCAATGTGAGAACATCGTGCCTGGACGGTGCTGGTTATGCCTCTGGCCCAAATCGCAAAACCTCGGGGGGCCGGGGGCAGCGCCCTCGCTCTTGGACGCTTTCAACACCCCGGATCTCGATAAGTCGAAGATGTGTAGAACAATGGGGGCGAAGCCCCGATCAGTTCGTCGGGACCTGGTCGGCCGGGACTTCGGTCAGCGTAACGCCTTCGTGCTTCTCGTCGAAGTTCCAGATGCTGACGACGCCGTTGCTCTCCCGGACCTCGCAGACTTTGCGGGGCGCGAATCGAACCCCGTCCCAGACCCAGCGAACCGTGATCTCGCCGTACATGACGTTGGGGTACTTGAGCGAGTCGCAGTTCCTCGCATCGACCATCGCGTACCGTTTGGCTTTCGGCTGCGGCTGCGGGATCGACTCCGGCGTCAGGTTCTCGAGCCCGGCATCCGTTGATGATGGCTGAGTGCGGGAAGGCATCGTTACGGCCGGCTGCGTCTCAGATACATCGCGCGACTGGAGCGTTCCGGATTGCATCTGCGGGTTCGAATCCTGCGGGCTCGCGACCGCAGTCTCCGTATCCGTGCGAATCTCCGCGTTCCCGGGCTGCGGCGGGCGGTTGCTGAACACCAGGACCACCAGCACCGCGGCGATGATCACCAGTTCCAATCTCGTGACTCTTGCAGGCATAGTCGGCATTGCTTTTGTCGGCCTGTTCCAAGGGGCCGCTCCATCCGGTATGGCTCGAAGGTCCCGAAACGCCGGACCCGTGCACCATCCATGGGAGCCTATCGGCAATTCCGGGACCTCAATTAAAGTATAGGCCAGGGTTTTGCGCACGCCAACCGATAGGAGACTGTTTCAGCGGAGATTCATCGATCATGGAGTGGCCGACGACCGCGGCGCATTCGGCTCGGCAGGTCCGAAAAAGTGAAGCGGCGGATGTTCCCCCTCGCTGATCGTGAAGTAGCCGGCGCCTCGGGCGTCGAAGCAGATGGCCTCGCCCTGGCGTTCATGCATCAAAGGCAAGGCCACCGGTTTGCCTTCGAACGCCTTCCACAGAGGTTCGCCGGCTGGTCGAACCCAGAGCGAGGCGTTGAACAAGCTCCGGACGATTACGCGCCGTCCATCGGGGGAGACATCGCCCGCCACGGCGATGCCCCACGGCAACGTGGCGACCCGCTTCAACTGAGTGCGGCCGGTGGTGGACTGCGGATAGCGAGCCAGATAGACTTTCGAGAACAACTCTCGCTTGGACGCGATGTAGATGTCCCGGGTCAACGGATCGACCATCAGCGTCTCGGCGTCTCGCGGCCCGCCGGGATAGGTGAGCCCGATCGCATCGACCGGCCCGATCGCCATCTTGTCGAACGGCGATGCAGGACTGACCTTGGGCTCGGGCACCCGGTAGACCGTGACATCGGGATGCTTCCCCTCATTGTCGCCGATGTCGCCGATATAGAGGTACTGCCGATTGGGGTCGGGGCCGGGACCCACGGCAATGTCTTCCCAGTCGCGGGCGGTCACGCCGTTGATCGTGCAGACGCCCAGGAACTCGGCTTTGTCGTTGATCGCGAAGACCCGGGCCGAATCGCCGGAGTCGTTCTGGACCCAGAGTACGCCGGGATTTTGCCGGCTGGCGACGATGCCGGAGGCCTCGCGGATCAGGTCGCTCTGAACGACGCCCACCTGTCGGCCGGGAGCGAATTCTCTGGATTGGGCGCTTCGGACGCAGGATGAAACCCACAGTAGCGGCATCGTCGCAATGAGGAGAATACCCTGAGGATGTGTCATTCTTCCCTCGGAATCCGGGGAGTCCCCCGCAGCGGCGAGCACGATGCGCGGCGACGGATCTCGTAATTCATGTTCATGATTTTCGATTACTCGTTCTTGATCTGTCTCTGGATGCGACATTGTACAGGCGCCCGAATCGCAAAGCAATGATGGATGCGAGTCCCGTTCGGCGTCGTTGGCTGACGGCTGAGTGGCGGAAATTCCTGATTGTATGGCTCGCCAAATCCTGTACCGTCTGGTGGAGTCTTGGTGGATGTCCATCAGCAGGAAGGACGAGGCGTATGCCAGAGGAACAGACAGCGGCTCCCATCAGTCCCGCGGACAGTCAACACACACAGGTCGACACGGGACCCCGGCGATTGCGAAGGACCGATCATCCCCTTGCCGGGTTTTTCGCGGAAATCCTGATGCTTCAATGCCGATGCTGCCGAGCGCGGCAGGGAGCGATGCTGGAAATCGACGGCGGGGGCGAGCCTGCGTTGTTGGCCGTTCATCCGCCGGTGGCCGGCGATCCGGAGTTCGGCTCCTGGCTGGATCGCTGCGTCGCAGTGGCGGAGAAGACGCTCACCTCGGGCGCCGTTATCTTGTCTCCCGTGAATGGCGATCCCGGGGCCCATGCGGTTGTGGCGCCGCTGCGAATAGCCGGACGCGGGCCCATTGTGACGGCGGTGTTCTTGCGGCCTGCGGACCGAAATGCCGCAGAGGCGACCCGGCAACTGTTGGAGCTGATGGCCGGCGTGGTCGCCATGTGCGAGCAGCATCTGGCTCCCAAGGGACTCTCCGCCGGGGCCGGCGGGCTTGACCAGGCTCTGGGGACGCTTGCCGCCGTCAATTGTCAGAGCGGATTCCTCGGCGTGGCGATGGCGTTTTGCAATGAGGTGGCGGCTCGGTGGCGGTGCGAGAGGGTGAGCTTGGGGTTTCTCAGGGGTCGCTATGTTCAGGTTCGGGCGATGAGCCATACGGAGCAGTTCAGCCGTAAGATGACTTTGGTCCAGGAGATCGAGGCGGCGATGGAAGAGTGTCTCGATCAGGATTGCGAGATCCTCTATCCTTCGCAGGAGAGCGCCTGCATCGCTCGGGCGGCCGGGGAGCTTTCCGGCGGGCAGGGGGGCAAGGCAATCTTGAGTCTGCCGCTTCGGTATGAGGGCAAGCCTTACGCCGTCGTCACGCTCGAGCGGGGTTCGGGGGAGGCGTTCAATCCCGAAGAAGTCGAGGCCGTTCGCCTGGCCTGCGATCTGGGGACGCCTCGGCTTGTCAATCTGCATCAGTACGATCGCTGGTTCGGGGCCCGGGCCGTCGCGGCGGTGCGCAACTCGCTGGCGACGGTTGTCGGGCCTCAGTACACGTGGGTCAAACTCGCTGCGGTCGCTGCCTTTGCAGTCCTTCTCTTCGTATTCTTCGCCAGGGGCTGGTATCGGATCAAGGCTCCCTTTGTGGTCGAGGCGATTTCGCAGTACAAGATCGCCGCTCCCTTCGACGGCTTTCTTAAGAGCGTGGACCTGGAGGTGGGCGATTCGATCGAGAAGGCTCTGACCGCCTTAGCCGAGCTGGATACGGCGGAGCTTCGTCTGGAACTCGCCGCCGCCCGGGCCGAAGAGGCCAAGTGCCTTAAGCAATCCGACGCCGCCATGCGGGACGGCAAGACCGCCGAGGCCCAGATCGCCCAGGCCGACGCGGACAAGGCCAGGGCTCAGATCGATCTCTTGGCCCACCGGATCGAGCAGGCCCGGATCCTCTCGCCGGTGACGGGCACGCTGGTCACAGGCGATCTGAGGCGTCAGATCGGAGCCCCCGTTCAGACGGGGCAGATCCTCTTTGAGGTGGCTCCGTTGGATTCTCTGCGGGCCCAGTTGTACGTGGCGGAGGACGAGGTCCTGGAGATGGTCGTAGGCCAGGAGGGCAAACTGGCGACTGCGACCTATCCCGGCCAGTACATTCCCTTCGTCGTCGAGAGGATCAATCCGGCGGCCGAGGTGGTCAATAGCCGCAACGTCTTTAAGGTTCGGGCCCGCCTGCTGGAGAGCCGGCCCTGGCTTCGGCCGGGCATGGAGGGCGTGGCCAAGGTCGCGGTCCAGAAGCGGCCCTACGCCTGGATCTGGAGCCGTAAGGTTGTCAATTGGATTCGAATGAAGCTGTGGATCTGAGCATTGATTATCGATGATTGACTATTGATGATTTGAGCCCATGTCTGTCGATCGACCTACATTTCATGAAGCCTGGTACCGCGTCGCGGAACTGAAGCCCAGGCTCCTGTCGGGCGTGAAGATCCGCCGGCAGGAGTTCCGCGGGCAATTGTGGTACGTGCTGGAGAACCCCGCCAACAGCCAGTTCGCTCGCATGGATGAGAACGCCTATCGATTCGCCGGCTCGCTCGATGGCAAAAGGACCGTCTCAGAGCTTTGGCAATCGTGCAATGAGCAACTGGGCGACGCGGCCCCGACCCAGGGCGAGGCGATCCACCTGTTGGGTCAACTGTATGCGATGAATCTTCTGTATGTGGACCTGCCCCCCGACGCCGAGAGCCTGCTCAATCGCTACCGTAAAAGAGTTCAAAGGGAGGTCCTGGGCTATCTCTCGAACCTTCTGTTCCTTCAGATTCCCCTGCTCGATCCGGATGCTTTTCTCAATCGCTGGGTGGGCCTGGTCGGCTCGCTCTACAGTGGGGCGGGATTGACGCTGTGGCTGACTCTCGTGGGGATGGGCCTGTATTTTCTCATCGGCAACTTCAGTGAGCTTCTCGCTCAAAGCAGCGATATCCTGGCCCCGGAGAACCTGGCGTTCTTGTACCTGAGCTTCGCGGGGGTCAAGATCTGCCACGAGTTCAGTCACGCCTTCGCCTGCAAGCGTTTTGGCCGGCTCAATCGAAGCTCCGGCCAGGTCCACGCGATGGGCGTGATGTTCCTGGTGCTCTTTCCCATGCCCTACGTGGACGCCTCCAGCGCCTGGTCTTTCCGCAACAAATGGCATCGGGCGATCGTCGGCATGGCGGGGGTCCTTTCGGAACTGGCGATCGCATCGATCGCGGCGATCGTCTGGTCCCGGACCTCCACGGGAACGGTCCACATCATCGCCTACAATATCATCTTCGTCGCGGGCGTCTCGACCCTTGTCTTCAACGGCAACCCCTTGCTTCGGTTCGATGCCTATTACGTCCTCTCGGACCTGATCGAAATCCCCAATCTGGCTCAGCGAGCCCGCAACTACCTCTACTACCTTGTTAAGCATCGTATCTGGGGGATCACGAAGCTCCCCAACCCGGCGTACTCACTCGGCGAGCGGATCTGGTTTCTAACCTATGGACCGGCCTCGGCCCTGTACCGGATCTATATCAGTATTCGCATTCTGCTATTCTTGAATAGCCGCCTGCCGTCGGCCTTTTTCATCATCGTGCCGATCATGGCGTCGACCGCTCTTGCCGGCTGGCTGATGATTCCTCTGGCCCGTTTCCTTCGGTACCTTGCGACCAGTCCGGAACTGGCCCGCAATCGCCATAGGGCGATTGCTTCGACTCTGGGCAGCCTGGCCGCGGGCGTCGTCCTGATCGGCCTGGTTCGGATGCCTCATTACTATCGGATCGAAGGGGTCGTCGAACCGGCCCGGCTTGCCTTGATTCACGCCCAGACGGAGGGCTTTGTGGCAAGCTTTCTGCCCTCGCAGTCGATGGCATCTCCAGCCGGGGCGCCTCTGGTTGAGGCCGTCAATCTCGAGCTTTCAGCCCGGAGCCAAAGCCTCGAGGCCCAAAGAAGGGCTCTCGTTGTGCGTCAGCAGTTGGCCGAACTCGAAGAAGTGGCCGCAGGGCAGATCCTCGGCGAACAAATCAGTGCCCTCGATGAACAGATCGCCCGCGTCGAATCCGAACTCGAGAAGCTCAATCTCAAGGCCCCCCTGGAAGGGACTTGGGTCGCTCCCGAGATCGACCATGCCCGGGGCAGCTACCTGAAGCGGGGCGAACGTGTCGGCTTTGTCGGCAGTCTCGACGATCTGATCGTCCGCGCCACGGCCGGTCAGGACGTCGCCGCGATGATCGAGGGAGCCGATCGATCCGTGGAGATCCGGATCAAGGGCCGGCCGGACCTGACGATCCCGGGCCGGATCGAAAAGATCCTGCCCGCCGGCCAGGACACGCTTCCCTCGGAGGCTCTGGGCTATCGGGCCGGAGGCACGATGGCGACTCGTCCGGAACCGGGGGCCCGCCAGGACATCAAGTCCGCCGAGCGGTTCTTCGAGATCCGCATCCGGCCCGATGCCCGAGCGACGAGCGACGAGGGACGAGCGACGCTCTTGACCGGCCAGCGCGTGATCGCCAGAGTCCGCATGTCGCCCAAGCCGCTTCTGGTCCAGTGGTATCAGTCGGCGCGGCAACTATTCCAACGGAGGTTCCACATCTAAGATGACCCTGGCGGCGAGCGAAACATGGCGTATGCTCGATGAGCAGGCCAAAGACAAGCCCCTGCCCCAGGGGGCCGACGCCCTCTGGCACGCGGGGATCGGATGCCTGGGCCGAATGCTGCGTCGACAAAGACGCATCCTGGCCCGGGCCCACAAGGTCCTGGCCCTGGAAAAGAGCTTCGCAGGATTGACCGATCATAAGCTCCAGGAGCAAGCTCAAAGACTGCGGGAGATCTTTCGCCTGGTTCGAGATAAACCCCGGGATCTCGAATGTGCCTTCGCCCTGGTGCGGGAGGTCGCCGCCCGCCAGATCGGAGAAAGGCCCTTCGCTGTCCAGGTGGCGGGGGGCCTGGCCCTGGCGGCAGGTTCGATCGTCGAGATGGCCACCGGCGAAGGCAAGACCCTGACCGCCACGATGCCCGCGGTCGTCGCAGGTTGGCGGGGCCGGGGCTGCCATGTGATCACAGTCAACGATTACCTGGCCCGGCGGGACGCCGAGTGGATGAAACATATCTATCGCTTCTGCGGACTTGGGGTCTCGTTCATCGAGCAGGCCATGGAGCCTTTGGATCGCCGCAAGGCCTATGGCTGCGACATCACCTACGCCACGAATAAAGAGATCACCGCCGACTTCCTAAGGGACCGCCTTCAGATCGGACGGCTCCATGGAGCCGGTTCGGCTGTCCTGGGCAGGATCGCTTCCGGCGGCCGATCGCCGCTGGACCGACTCGTGCAAAGGGGCCTTGCCTTTGCGATCGTCGATGAGGCGGACTCCGTGCTGGTCGATGAGGCGGTGACCCCCCTGATCATCTCGGGCCCCGGCCCCAATCGAGAGCAACTGGAAGCCTTTCGCCAGGCGGCGGCCGCCGCGGCGGTTCTGGGCAGCCCCGGCGATTACCGGATCAACCTCCAGTATCGAGAGGTAGAGCTGACGCCCGAGGGTCGAAGCCGACTGGCGCAGGCAGTGTCCTCGCTGCCGGGCCTCTGGCAGGGGGCTCGTCGCCGGGAGGAGCTGGTGACCAAGGCCCTGGTCGCCAGGGAGCTATATCTCAAGGATAAGCACTACATCATCGACGGCGGCAAGGTCGTGATCGTCGATGACTTCACCGGCCGCGTGATGCCGGACCGCTCCTGGCGAGACGGCCTCCATCAGGCGGTCGAAGCCAAAGAGAGCGTCGAGATCACCGATCCCAAGGACACCTACGCCCGGATCAGCTTCCAGAGATTCTTTCGGATGTACAAACACCTTTGCGGCATGACGGGTACGGCCAAAGAAGCCGCCGCGGAGTTCTGGCAGATCTATGGCAGGCCGATCGTCGTGATCCCCACGAACCGGCCCTGTCGTCGAAAGGTCCTGCCGGACGTCGTTCTTGCGACGAGAGAACTCAAGTGGCAAAGACTGGTCCAAGAGGTCCATCGGATCCACGACACGGCAAGGCCGATCCTGATCGGCACTCGCAGCGTGCGCGACAGCGAGCAACTGAGTGAACTCTTAAGGGCCGAGCGTCTGGACCATCAGGTCCTTAACGCCGTTCGCCACAAAGAGGAAGCGCAGATCGTCGCCGGGGCGGGCCAATCGGGCCAGATCACTGTGGCGACGAATATGGCCGGCCGGGGCACGGACATCAAGCTCGGCCGCGGGGTCGCGGAACTGGGCGGTCTGCACGTAATCGCCGCCGAACGCAATGAGTCCGGCCGGATCGATCGCCAGCTCTTCGGACGATGCGCCCGCCAGGGCGATCCGGGCACCGCTCAGGCGATCGTCTCCTTGGAAGATGAATTCCTCTGTCGCTACGCCGGGACTCTGGTGCGCCATCTGCATCGACGACACGCCGGGACGTCGGACAACATCGCCTCCGGCGTGACCCGCCTGGCCTTCGCACACGCCCAGCGTCGCGCCGAGCGATTCGCCCTCCAGCAAAGAAAGTCCGTCATGCGTTCCGACCACTGGCTAGACGAAAACCTCGGCTTCGCCGGCGGGATGTGAACGTTCGGCAATGCGCTCTCCCGTTTTACGCCGGGCCTTACGCTGAATCAGTCCGAGGAAGGCGGAGAATGCGTATTTCCCTCGCTGGACATTCACTCCACACACCGATACCGTTTGCCCATAGATTGTCCACAATTGACCAAGCCGTGCGGGGGGACCGATGCATCTGCCAAAGATGTCACTGCGTGTTTGACCGCCAGGAAAGGAGAGCACTTCTGATGGGTACCGAGAGCCGGACACCAATCGAGACGCCGAAGCCATCGTGCACCATGCCAGCCTTGGAGTCGCTCGAGCCGAGGCTCCTTCTCAGTGCGGATCTGATCGACGCCCAGTCTCCGGGGCTGTTGGAGACGACAGCCGGCGATCAGGTCGTCACGGTCAATCTCCTCGACGCGGATCAGCAGACTACCCCAGTGACTGAGGCCGTCACGCCGTTGCCGGCGCAGAATCTGCGCATCACGTCCGACACCGGGCTCTCCGCGACCGATGGGGTCACGAACCGCCTGTCCGTCGTTCTTGCGGGTCATCTGCCCGAAGTGGGGCAGTCCGTCGCTCTGCGCGATATGACCGCCGGCACGGACCTGGGATCGGCCGTCATCTCGGGTTCGGATTTCACCGCTGCACTGACTTTCACCACGAGCGGGCAACACTTGATTCGGGTTCGAAACACCGCCGCCGGCGGCTTGTATTCGGATAGTTTCTTCAACCTCGTCATCGATCAAGCCGACCCGACGGTGGCAGCGGTATCCCCTCTGTTCGGGACGTCGGGGACTGTCGGGTTTTCCATCGAGTTCTCTGAGAACACCAACATCGCCGCCCTGATTTCCAGCGGCTCGATCCGGTCCGCCGTCTCTCTCCTGCGAGTGACGGACACCGGCGCTACGGCGGTGAATCTCAGCGGCGGCGCGTTCACGTACAACGAGAGCACCCACGTTCTGGAATGGCGCGCGAGCGGCGGCTCGGCGCTCGCCGAGGGGCGATATCGCGTCGTCGTGCATCCCGGCTACATCGTGGACGCCGCGGGCAACACGATGGTGGGCGGCGGCGAGGCGTTTCAGCTTGGAGCCGAGCAGCATGTGAAGGCCGGCGGCATCGATGTCCAGGTCACCGGTTACTCGATCCCGACGCTGGCCGACTGGAACAATGACAGCCGGCCGGACCTGATCGTCGGGGAGAAGTTCGACGCTTCGTCCGGCAGGGTTCGTGTCTATCTCAATACGGGCACCGCGGCGGCACCCGTCTATGGCACGTTCTTCTACGTTCAGGCTGCGGGCGCCGATCTGGTTGTGCCGGCGGCGGGCTGCCAGGGGGCGTTCCCTCGCGTGGCCGACTGGAACCGGGACAGCAAGAACGACTTGCTCATCGGCCTGACCGACGGCACGATCCGCGTGTACCTCAATACGGGAACGAACGCCAATCCGACGTTTGCCGGCAGCAGTCTGGTTCAGGTCGGAGACGCAGGCGCCAAAGTGAATCTCGACGTGGGCGATCGCGCCACCTTCGAAGTGGTCGACTGGAACAACGACGGCGCGATGGACCTGGTGGTCGGGGCCCTGGACGGCAAGGTCCGCGTGTACCTCAACCGCCGGACCACCGGCGAGCCGGACCTGGCCTCGGCAGCCGTGGTTCAGGAAGGGGCCTCGGATCTCGCCGTGCCGTCCGGGCGATCCGCGGTCGATGTCTGTGACTTCAATGGCGACGGCCGCAAGGACCTCCTGCTGGGCAATACGGACGCCCAACTGGTCTTCTACCCCCATGTGGGGACCGATGCCGCCCCGGTGTTCGCCA
>JBDKUU010000521.1:0-5708 GCA_039679525.1 Phycisphaerales bacterium
TTTCGGCGTAATTGGTGGCCAGGGTCATCATCGCGTCCGTATGTCGGGGATCGAGCCGCAGGATTCGCAGGAGTTGAGGCGTGGATTGATCGTACATCTTCAGGCCCGTCATGGTGGCTGCCAATCGGTAACGTACGGCGACATTGGCGGGGTCCAGATTCACCGCGTCGGCCAGATGCTCCAAGCCCTCCTGGGTCGCCCCCCGGGCACAGAGGGCAATCCCCAACTGGGCCTGCGACAAGCAGTCCCCAGGCTTCAGTTCGGCGGCTTTGCGATAGTGCTCAATGGCCTTGTCACGATCGCCCTGTTCGTCGAACGCCAAGGCGAGATTGTGGTGGGCCGCGTAGTCATTGGGGTTCAGTTCCGCCGTTCGCAGCCAGCACCTCACGGCCTCCTGTCTGTCCCCTCGATGAAACGCCGCCACGGCCAGATTGGAGTACGCCTCGGCGCTGTCCGGCGTCAGTTCCAGGGCCTTCTGCAGATGACGGACGGCCTCATCCAGCCTGTTCATAGAAATCAGCACCGCCCCCAGGTCGACCTGGACCTTGCCGTCGCCCGGGTTCACGCCGGCCGCCTCCGACAAGTATCGGATGGCCTCATCATACTGGTCCCGCCCGAACAGGGACAATCCAAGACAGCGGAGGGCCTCGACGTTCCGCGGGTTCAGCGCCAGGGCCTTGCGGGCATGTCGTTCCGCGTCCGCATAGTCGCTCGATTTGAAACACTCCCACGCGGCCCGCGCATACGAGACGTCGTCGACGAATTGCTCTCGAATATGCTGGATTGCGTCCGCGCCGGCGTTCACGAATTCGGGGATGTTGGCGGCACGATCGGGAGCGGTCAGGCGATCCAGGACCACGGCCGGAGTGCTCTCGCCTTGCTCGTCGATGTGAGTCAGATAGAGCTTCGTGAAGGGAGAGTCCGGCTTGCCGGAAAAGACGAGCCACTTCCCGTTGGGAGAAAAACTGTGCCAGGAGTTCATGCGTTTGGTGTTGGCGCGGAGCCGCCGGGCCTCGCCCCCTTCCGCCGGGATGATGTACAGTTCGCTGTCAGGCTGAAGAAGCATGTAGTTCTCCGCCTGGCAGAACACGATCCACTTGCCGTCGGGGGAATACTTCGGAAAGAAATTGCTCCTGCCGTTGAGGGACGCCCCCGCCAGTGGCTCGGCTTCGCTTCCCCGGCCGCCGTTGAACGCGACCCGGTACAGATCGAATTTGAACGGCTTCTTCTCTTCCAGGAACTCGCGGCAATCCGTCGGACTGAGCAGAACGGTCCGCGAGCCGCTGCGGTATCGGAGCCTGTGCGCCCCCGTCGCGGCAAAGACGATATACCTGCCGTCCGGGCTCCACGCCGGATTGCTCTGGACCCGGTTCGGGTCATCCGCCCCGGGCAGCGACTGGAACGCGCCGGTCTGCCGGTCATAGACGCAGAGAATCCCCTTCACCGGGAAGAACAACTGCGAGAAGTCCAGGTTCGGCCTGGCGACGAAGACCGATTCGTCCTTGACCGTGCTGACCACGAACCGGCCGTCGGGCGAGATCTGGGAGAGCAGGCCAAACGTGGTGTCTCCTTCGTTTCTCTTGTAGTCGCTCCAGGTGATGACCTTGCTCGCGTCGAGAGTCATCGATGGATGGACCGCGGCCAGGGCGTACGAGCCTTTGTCGTTGGCGTAATCGATGTCCATCCCCAGAACGGCGCCGTCGGCGGAGAACGAGTGACAATTTCCGCAGACAGGCAGGTTCTCCAGCACGACCGGCGGACGCTCCGTCGACGAGACCGCTCCGAACCGCCACCGAATCGTCGACGGGTCTTTGACGGCGTCTGCAAAGGGGAGGTTCACCTCCCGATAGAACAGCGGCGCACCCACCGGGTCCGAGGACGTCCGAACGGCGACACGTCCCGCCGAGATGGCTTGAGATGGCTCCTTGCGACGAAGCCCCACGAAGGTGACGATCGCCTGCTTGTCCAGGGACCGGCTCTTGATCTCGCCCCAGGCGGACGGATTGGGAGACCATTCGGGCCGATCGACAAAGGAGTTGATGCGTCGGCCGCCATCGGAGAATTCGACCGTGACTAGCCACAGGTTCGACCGGGCCTCTTCGTCTCTCCAGCGAAAAGTCGGGGCCGCGATCTCCGGCGGGAACAGGGTCTCATCGAGCGGATACTCGACGATGACGCGGCCGAACTGCCCCCCGCGGGCCAGCGAGTCGAGCGTCTTCTGGGGCTCCATCCCCGTCCCATGCACGAACCAGACGAGGGCGCCGACGACAGCGAGGGCCGCCGCACCCACCCCGATCAGAAGGTTTCGTACGGAACTCCCCATGGATCTTCGTCCTGCTTTCTTCACGTGACTGGGCCTCGTGACCTATATACCACAAAGCCCACTGAAAGCGGAGTCAAATCGTTCTATCCGAGGGGAAGACCGTTTCACCGGCCGGGGAAGCCACTCGCCGGCCGGCGACGCTTAGATCCTGTGGTCGTTGCGGACGATGAGCCGCTGGCCGCCGTCGAGACTGCGGCTCCAGTTCTTGGGCGGCGCGATCTTGCGAAGCCTGTCGAGTTGGCCGATCTCCTTGAGCCGGGCGTAGATGAGCTGCCAGGCGCAGGGCACGTCCGGCCGCACCTCGCAGCGGTCCTCGCAGGAGCCTCCGCAGGGGCCGTTGAGCATCCGCTTGGCGCACCGCGTCACCGGGCAGATCCCGCCGTACTCGTGCAGGACGCACGACCCGCACGCGGCGCACTTCTCCGTCCAGACGCCCTGCTCTTCGAGAATGCCGATGAACGTGGTGTCGAGACCCGCGTAGACGGGCTTGTTCCCGTATCGTTCGGCGATGGCCTGAACACCCGCCCCGCAGCCGAGCGACAGAACTGCGTCGTTCCGCTCGATGGCGTCGGCCGCCTGCTCGATGAACACGTTGTCGCACTGGCGTTCGATCGTGAGTTCTTCGACCGCCAGGTCAAGCCCTTGGAGACGCGACGCGATGCGCAGGGCCGAGCTGATGATGCCGACCTCCCGCTCGCCGCCGGCCAGGCAGACGGTGACGCACGTGCCGCAGCCCAGCACGAGGATCTTCTTGTGTGCCTTGACGATATTCAGCAGTTCCGGGATTTTCTTGCGTTCCGCGACAATCATGACGCCGTCTCCAATCTGCGTTTCTGGCTGTTCTTGCCCAGGGGGCTGGGGCCGAGCTTGCGAACCGTTTCGACCATGTCGATGATCAGATCCGCCAGGGGGCGGGCCATCGACGCCGAGACGTTCACCATGCGGAGCCGTTCTTTCTCCAGGCCCATCTCCTCGAGCATTCCCCGCATGTACTCGACCCGCCGCTTGGCGTAGAGATTGCCGTTGGTGAAGTGGCAGCCGCCCTCGAGGCAGCCGGCGACCAGCACGCCGTCGGCGCCGTTTTCGAACGCCTTGAGGAAGTACTCCGTCTCGATCCGGCCCGTGCAGGGCGTGCGGACGATGCGGACGTTCGGCGGATACTGAATCCGCATCGTGCCCGCCAGGTCCGCCGCCGCGTAGGCGCAGTAATGGCAGCAGAAGGCCAACACTCTCGGTTCAAACTCGTCTTGTTTCATCGGCATAGCTTCTCGGATTCTCTCGTTATCGCGTCGCTCTGACGGGTTCCTTCTTCGTCGCCGCGGCTTCCTCGGCGAACAACTGCCCGATCATCACGCGGAACTGGTTCGTCTCGAAATGGTTCAACTGAATCGCCCGAGCCGGACACTCCGAGACGCAGATGCCGCAGCCCATGCACTTGGCGGCCTCGATCTGGCCCTTGCCATCCAGGTTGCAGTACGGAGCCCCGTACGGGCACACGTGCACGCAGGTCATGCACGAAATGCACTTGCTCTGGTCCACGCGGGACACCTGCGGACTGACGTCCAGTTGCGTCTTGGATAGGACCGTCGCGGCCCGTCCGGCGGCCGCGCGGGCCTGGGCGATGCTCTCGTCCATGAACTTGGGCGAGTGAGCCAGTCCGCACAGGAAAATGCCCTCGGTCGCGAAGTCGACAGGCCGCAATTTCATGTGGGCTTCGACGTAGAAGCCGTCGGCGTTCAGCGGCACCTTGAGCATGTCGGAGACCCGTTTGTTGTTGAGGCGGTCGGCCTCGATGCCCGTGCTGAGCACGACCAGGTCCGATTCGATCACGAGCGGCTCGGGGAAGTCCGGACTCGTGACGCTCACATTGAGCCCGCCCGACTCGGAAACGATCGGCTCCTGCTCCCGCGTGTAGCGGATGAACACCACGCCGGCCTCGCGGGCCTGCTTGTAGTACAGCTCGCGGAAGCCGTAGGTCCGCACGTCGCGGTAGAGGACGAACACATTCGTGTCCGGCGACTTCTCCTTGATCGCCAGGGCGTTCTTGACCGCCATCGAGCAGCAGATCCGGCTGCAGTACGGCCGCTCGTCGTCGCGAGAGCCGGCGCATTGGATCATCACCACGTTCCCCATGCCGGCGGGCAGCTTGTTCTCGTGGATTCTCTTTTCCAGTTCGACCTGGGTGATCACGTTCGACGCCTTGCCGCCGAGGAACTTGGTCGTCTCGGCCCGCTCGGCGCCGGTAGCGACGATCACCGCGCCGGCTGTGACTTCGAGCTTCCTGCCCTGCTGCGACAGCGTCGCATGAAACTCGCCGATGTGGCCCTTGACCTCGGCGACATCCGCCTCGAGATACAGGTCGATGTTCTTATGATTCTGCACCTGCCGGATCAGATCGGCCGTCATCCCCGCGACGTCGGTGCCTTCCAGCGTGAAGTGAATATCGTGCAGGTGGCCGCCGAGCCGCTCCGTTCGTTCGATGAGATGGACCTTGAAACCCTGGTTGGCCAGAGCGAGCGCCGCGGTCATGCCGGACAGGCCGCCGCCGATGACCAGGCCTTTCTGGTCGACGGCCAGCGTGCCGCCCTCCAGGGGCGACAGCAATCTAGCCCGGCCGATCGACATCTTCACCAGTTCGATCGATTTGCGAGTCGCGATCTCGGGCGAGGCCGAGTGGACCCACGAGCATTGGTCGCGGATGTTGGCCATCTCGAAGAGGAATGGGTTCAGCCCTGCCTCGCGCATCGTATCGCGGAACAGCGGTTCGTGCGTCCGCGGCGTGCAGGAAGCGACCACGATGCGGTTGAGCCGGTGCTTGTGGATCGCGTCGCGAATGGCCGAAAGGCTCGTGTCCGAGCAGGTGAACATCGTGTGCGTCGCGAGCACCACGCCCGGCTGGTTCTCGATCGCCTTGACCACGCCTTCGACGTCGACGACCGAGCCGATGTTGCGACCGCAGTGGCAGATGAAGACGCCGATCCGCGGCTCCTCGTCGGTGACGTCATGCTCTTCAGGATACTTCTTCTTCACAGTCCGCGTGTTGCGGGCCGAGGCAAGCAGCTCCATCGCCATCGACGCGGCGCCGCTGGCCTGCATGACGGTCTCGGGAATGTCCTTGGGCTCCTGGAACGCCCCGCCGACAAACACGCCCGGCCGGGACGTCGACAGCGGTCTGGCCCGATCCGTCGCGCAGAAACCGTAGTCGTTGAGCTCGATGCCGAGCCGCTTGGCGCATTCGACCGCCGAGGGCGAGGCCTCCAAGCCGACCGAGAGCACGACGAGGTCGAACTCCTGCTCGCAGATCCTGCCGGCCTCGTCCATGAAGCGGACCCGCGGGTCCAGCGTCCCCGGCATCTGGACAATGCGAGACGGGATGCTCTTGACG
>JBDKUU010000522.1:0-7819 GCA_039679525.1 Phycisphaerales bacterium
CCGGAGCTTTTTGGCTCGCTCGCTGAGCGCGGCGGAATTGAGCCCGAACCGGCAGTACTCCTCCATGACGCGCAGGGCCTCCCGGGCTCGATTGAAATTCGCATCTATGATTCTGTATGCGACTCTCTCCATAGCGGACCCCATTATATCCCCCTGGGGGCCGGGGGAGTAGGAAAAACGGGAATCGTTTTGGAGTTTGCCCTAGTGCCCGGGTTCGCCTATAATGGAGTACTCTGGCGGACCGGCCGCATGAGAGAACGTTTCGCGTGCCGGTTCAGGATTACAGGAAGGAGCTATTGGATGAATGCGTCGATGTGCGTCAAAGCGTATCTGATCGTGACGATAATCGGTGTTTCGAGCATGCCGGCGGCGCAGACGGCAGCCAAGCAGACCAACGCCGCGACGGCCAGGACCGCGCAGGCGGCGAGCCAGCCGGCGGATGCGGACCTTCCGTCGCTGAGAATCGGCATGTCGGCCCCGGCCCTGAAGGTCGCCAAGTGGTTCAAGGGCGAACCGGTCGAGAAGCTCGAGACCGGCACGATCTACGTCGTGGAGTTCTGGGCGACCTGGTGCGGGCCGTGCCGCGCGACGATCCCCCACGTGACGGAGCTGGCCCGCAAGCACGGCGCCCAGGCCGTCTTCATCGGCGTCAGCGTATGGGAGCGGCCGACTGAGAAGACCGACGAAGGGATCGCCGCTCTGGTGGAGCCCTTCGTGAAGGACATGGGCGACAAGATGGAGTACCGCGTGGCGGCCGACGGAATCGGGCGGGAGATGGCCGAGTCCTGGATGACCGCCGCGGGCCGCAATGGCATCCCGTGCGCGTTCATCATCGGCAAGGACGGCAGCATCGCCTGGATCGGCCACCCGATGAGCATGGACAAGGTGCTGGACGAGGTGATCGCCGGGACGTTCGACGTGCAGGCGGAGGCCAGGAAGCAGGAGGCGGAGTTACGCCAGCAGCAGGAGCGGCTGAAACTGGAGCGTCCGATCCGCGACGCGATGGCCGCCAAGGACAACAAGGCCGTGGTCCAGGCGATCGACAAGGCGCTGGCCGCGCAGCCCGACATGGAAGAAGACCTGATGCCCGTGCGGTTCAACGCCCTGGTGCAGGTCGACGAGGCGGCGGGCTTCGCCTATCTGAAGGCTCTGCTGGAGAAAGGGGCGTTCGAGAAGAATCCTCACTACGCATTCAATGCGGCCGCGATCGTGAGCCGCAACGCCGAGAAGCTCAAGAATCCGGACTATGCCCTGGTCATCACAGCCCTGGAAAAGGCCAGGGCGGGCGAACAGGACAATCCCAACGTGCTTGCGTTCTACGCCGAGATGCTGGCTCACGCCGGCCGCAGCGCCGACGCCGTCGAGGTCCAACAGAAGGCCGTCAAGACCGCCGGACCCCTGATCGGCAAGGGCGTGACCCAGGCTTGGCTCGATGCGCAAAAGGCTCGTCTGGAGGAATACAAGACCAAGAAAAAGTAGGAGGACGCCTATGGCCAGGAGAGGTTTCACACTCATCGAGTTGCTTGTGGTCATCGCCATCATCGCAATCTTGATGTCCGTGTTGATGCCCGCCATGCAGCGGGCGAGAGAACAGGGCAAGCGGGCCGCATGCCTGAACAACGTCAAGCAGTTCGGCCTGTCCTGGGTTCTGTACTCCGACGAGAACGATCAGAAGCTCGTCAATGCCTGTACGATTCCGAACACGGAAGGGCATGCCGACAAGGCAAAGGAGCCCTGCTGGCTGTATTTCGGAGGCGATAACTGGACCACCCAGCAGCGAATCGATGGTATCAAAGAAGGGGCGATGTGGCCGTTCCTCAAGCAGCTCAACATCTACAAATGTCCCACCGGCATCCGCGGCGAACTGAACACCTATGCGATCGTCGATGGCATGAATGGGGCCATGACGAGCATCCCGGGGGTCAAGGACTTGGTCATCAAGAATAAGACCCAGATCAAGCGACCAGGCGAACGACTCGTCTTTGTCGATGAAGGCAAGACAAGTACGCAGAGCTGGACGATCTGGTACAATCAGGAATCCTGGTGGGACACGCCTCCTGTCCGTCACGGCGCGGGAACGAACTTCAGTTTCGCCGACGGGCACGCCGAGTATTGGAAGTGGGATGACAATCGAACCGTCAAGTACTCTCGCGGGGACAGCGGCCTCCAACCGGCGCAGGCCGGCAACAAGGATATCCAGCGAGTGCAGCAAGCCGCCTGGGGCAAGCTCGGATACGCGCCTTCGAACTAGTAACCTGCGAGCCGTGTCATGAGCGATGCTGACGACTGGCCGCCCCGTGTGCTCAGGCGATCCGCTGGGGTCGAGGTGGAGTCTTCTCCATGAAGGACCGTGTCTACATAGAGACGAGCGTGGTGAGTTATCTCACAGGGCGGCGACCCCCGGACACGATCGTCGCCGCTCATCAAGAACTCACCCGCAGGTGGTGGGATGAACGCTCTTCTCAGTTCGAATTGCTGATCTCGCAGCTTGTATACCGAGAAGCAGCGGCTGGAGACGCCACCGCGGCAGACGCACGCCTTGAGGCTATTGCTGGGCTGCAGATACTGGCGGTTACCGATGAAGCGGTCTCGCTTGCTGAACAACTGGTGGTCAAAGGGCCTATTCCGCGTGACAGCGCAGCCGATGCCCTGCATGTTGCCATCGCGGCCATGAACGGCGTCGATTACCTTCTGAAATGGAACTGCAAACATCTTGCGAATGCTTCTCACCGCGGCAGGATCGAGTCCTTGGTCAGAGGGGCGGGTTATGTTTGTCCTATTATCTGTACTCCGGAAGAGTTGATGGAAGATTAGTCATGTATACAGACCCCGTGGTTGAGGAAGTCCGCCGGGCGCGGCGGGAGTACGCAGAGCGGTTTGACAATGACCTGCGAGCGATTGCGGCTGATCTGCGGAAGCAAGAGCAGGAGCATCGGGATCGCCTCGTTTCATTCCCTCCCAAGCGATTGCGGGAGAAAAGAACAGCGTGATCGCAGAACGCGACGAGAACTTGAAGGCGACTTGCGGAGCGGCAGGTGGGCAGGTATAGTCGTTTGCTATGATGTACGCGCTATGTGACGTCGCACTTTGCGACGCACGCATCGCGCGAGGCAACACGTACCTGGAGGAACGCTATGGATCGTCGCGAGTTTCTGCGCACCGCCGCTGCGGGAGCGGCCCTTTCCACCGTCGGCAGCTATGTGCCGCTGTACGCCCAGGCCAAGACTCGGCGCGTCGGCCTGATCGGCACGGGCTGGTATGGCAAGAGCGCCCTGTTCCGGCTGCTCCAGATCGAGCCGGTCGAGGTGGTCGCGGTGTGCGACGTGGACAAGAGAATGGTCGCGGAGGCGGCGGACATGATCGCGGCCAGGCAGAAGTCGAAGAAGACGCCCCGCACGTTCGGCGACTGGCGCGAGATGCTCAAGCAGGAGCAGTTCGACATCGTCCACATCGCCACGCCGGACCACTGGCACGCGTTGCCGATGATCGCGGCCTGCAAGGCCGGGGCGGACGTCTACGTCGAGAAGCCTGTCAGCGTCGACGTGGTCGAGGCCAGGGCCATGGTCGCCGCGGCCCGCAAGTACAAGCGCGTCGTGCAGGTCAACATGCAGCGGCGCAGCACGCCTCACCTGATCGACGCCAAGGAGCGGATCATCCAGGAAGGCAAGCTGGGCAAGGTCGCCTACGTCGAGATCTGCTGCTACTATTCCATGCGGGCTCGCGGCAATCCCGCCGACACGACGCCGCCGGACTACCTGGACTACGAGATGTGGACGGGCCCGGCTCCGATGCGGCCGTACTGCCCGATGAATCACCCCCGCGGCTGGCGGGCTTTCATGGAGTACGGCAACGGCATCATCGGCGACATGTGCGTGCACATGCTCGACATGGTCCGCTGGCTGCTGGACCTCGGCCCCGCCACGCGGGTCAGCTCCGCCGGCGGCATCCTCGTGGACAAAGCGAGCAAGGCCAACATCAGCGACACCCAGACCGCGACGTTCGACTTCGGCAGCCTGCCGGTGGTGTGGACCCATCGCACCTGGGGCAGCACGCCCGACCCGGAATTCCCCTGGGCGGCGTTCATCTACGGCGACAAGGGCACGCTCAAGGCCGACGTGCACAGGTGGAAGTTCATCCCGGAAAACGGGGGCCAGCCGCTCGAAGGCAAGGCTCTGTACGAATACGACAAGTATCCCGAAGACGAGACCGAAAGGGACCTCGAACGCCACGTGGCCGCGCCCATGCGGCGGCACTGGCGGAACCTCCTCGACTGCATCGAGACCCGCAACCAGCCGGTGTCCAACATCGAGCAGGGCTGCATCACCGCGACCGCCTGCATCCTGGCCAACCTCTCCTGCAAGCTCGGGCGGAGCTTGGTCTGGGACCCGGACCAGGGCCAGGTCGTCGGCGACGAGGAAGCGAATCGGCTGCTCGCCCGGCCGTACCGGAGCCCGTGGACGCATCCGGAGCCGGAGCAAGTGTGAGAAGGTAAGAAGGTAGGAACGAAGAGGCAAACCCGTCCGACCTTCTTTCCTTCTTACGTTCCTTCCTTCTGTCCCTGTGATCGTCCGATAAGAAATGGCGACATAAACCTGATATTTTTTCGCATTCGGCCGCAAGAAAAGGGCTTCCCATGCGAGGGCGAATCGGGTAGTCTCATCGCCATGTTCGACGCAGTCTCACGGACAGGTGGTTTCATCGGTTCGTTGGTTTGCAGGGGGTGGAAGCGGTAGGTTCGTCCTACTTGCCTGTGTGTTCTCAAAGGATAGAATCGAATAGGGATGTCGTACGTCAAAGAGGAATGAATAGGGATATGCAACGAGTGGGAACATCGGCCGTATGGAATCGGGCGTTCCGGGAGTGATGGCCCAAGCCCAGTCCGGGAGTTGTCGCAATGCCTCTGTTGACGCTGTGTTTTCAGCTTCACCAGCCATTTCGGTTGAGCCCTGAGGGGACCTCGCTCTTTTGGGATGAGAAGAATCGGGAGATCTTCACACAGAGAGCGGAACGCTGCTATCTGCCCACGATCCAAATGTTCTCGGACCTCGTGAGGGCGCACTACGACTTCAAGATCAGCCTGAGCCTCTCCGGCACATTCATCGAGCAGGCGGAGCTCTACCAGCCCCAGGTTCTCGACGCCCTCAAGGGACTCCACCATCTCGGCGGCGACACCCGCCAGGTCGAATTCCTCGAACAACCTTACTACTACTCGTACGCGTCGTTCTTCGCCGATCCGCGAAAGACGGAGTTCAAGGAACAGGTCTCGTTGCACCGCCAGAAGATGCACGACATCTTCGGGGTCAAGCCGACGGCCTTCGCCAACACCGGCCTGTCGTACAACAACGAGATCGCCAACATCGTCGCGGACATGGGCTTCCGCGCGATTCTCTGCGAGCCGACGGACAAGACGGTCGACGTGCGAACCCGCTCGCCGATTCTGGCCAACGAAGTCCACCGCGCCATCGGGCGAAAAGGCCGGCCCCGCAAGCTGGCCGTGCTGCCGCGAAACGCGGATCTGAGCCGCAAGCTCGCCTTGAACGTCAACGGCGACGCCTCCCCCGCCAAACAATACGCGGATCTGGTGCACAACGCCGGCGGCGAAGTCATGGTTTTGTACAGCAGCTTCCCGTTGGTCGAGAGCGGGACGCCTGCCTACGAGAAGATGACCGGATTCTGGCGAAGCCTGGCCGAGGAGATCACCAGCCGCACGGACGTCGTGCCGGCCAACCCGACGGAAATCGCCGAGTGGTTCCAGATCACCGAGTGCCCGATGGTGGATTGTCCCGATCCGGCCGACTCCTTGCCTGAGACGATGTCGGGGCAGCCGGGCGCGCCGCCGTCCCACGCGCAGTGGGTGCTCTTCCGGAACATCGAAAGCCTGGAGGCCGAGGCCAAACGCGCCGGCGGCGACCTGGCCCGCAGGTTCCGGTATTTGACCTCCTCGGACCATCTCCAGTACCTTCGCGAAGCCGGCAACGGCCAGGACCTGATCGGCGATCCGATCAGTCCCTACGACTCCGTGGCGACCGCGACCTACGCCCTGACGCACGCGATCGATGAGCTGTTCCACGCGGTCCGGAGCTTCAACATCTTGAAGAAGAGCGCCCGGACGCCGGTCATCGTGGTGACTCCGGAGACCGGCCGGCTGCCGTCGGAGGGCATGGGGCAGTTCGCCAAGTACGTCTCCGGCAAGAGCGGCGGACTGGGCGAGGTGATCTCGGCTTTGTGCAAGGGCCTGTCCGAGCGGAGGATCCCGGTGCACCTGGTGACCCTGAACCTCAGCCGGCGGTTCCGCGAGGAAGCGGGACTGAGCGAGGCCGAATGGGTCCAGACGCGTCACCACCTGAACCCAGAGAACATCCACCTGGTCAGCTCGGCGATCTACGAGCGGTACCGCAGCGCGTACGAAGGCTCGCCGCTGGCGAACGCCGCCGAGTTCCAGAAGCAGATCGTCAACACGTACATCAAGGAAATCCGCAGCGCCTACGAAGGCCGGGCGATCCTGCACAGCAACGACTGGATGGCCGGCGGGATCATCAGCGCCTACGCCAAACTGCGGGGCGTCCCGGTCCTGCACACCGTGCACAACACCCACACCGGGCACGTGCCGCTGAACATGTTCTACGGCGTGAACGTCCAGGCCCTGGCGGAGAAGCTCTACCTGTCCCTGGAATCGAAGGAAAAGGCCGTCGATTGCCAGGCGACCGCGATCCGCAACGCCACGAAGGTCAGCTACGTGGGCGAGAAATTCCTCAAGGAGATCGTGGGCGACTTCTTCCTCTGGGACTCGGTCATGCCCTGGAGCGTGCGGGAAGAGACCAAGGCCCGCTACTACGGCCACGACACGCTCGTGATTCCCAACGGCATCTCGCCGGACATGTTCCCCGAGAATCAGGAGGAGAACTCGGAGGTGGACAAGCCCGGGCTGGCCAAGCGGTACGGTCCCGCCGACAACGTCATCGAGGCCAAACGAGCCAACCTCGTGAAGTTCCAGCAGAAGACCGGCCTGAAGGTCGATCCGGACGCCATTCTCCTCTACTGGCCGTCCCGGCTCGATCCGGTCCAGAAGGGCATCGATCTGCTCGAGAAGATCGCCCAGAAACTCGTGGGCGACCACCCGGGCGTCCAGATCGCCGTGATCGGAGACCCCGTCGGCGGGGACAACTGGCACTCGGACGTGATGGGCCGGATCGCCTTTGCCTCCAACGGGATGATCTGCTATCAACGCTTCAGCCACGATCTGAGCATTCTGGGCTACGCCGCCGCCAGCGATGTCTTCGGAGCGTCCCTTTACGAGCCCTTCGGCCAGATCGACGTGGTCGGCAACATCTACGGCGCCACCGCCACCAACCGCGACACCGGCGGCTACAGCGACAAGATCGTCCCCCTGACCCTGCGAGCCTGGGGCGCCCCGATCGATCGCGGCAACGGCGTGCTCTTCCGCGACTACGACGCCAATGGCCTGTTGTGGGGGCTGGAGACCACGATCGGCCACCACAAGTACTTCCGCGAGCATCCGAGGGAATGGGACAAGCAGATGCGCCGGATCATGAAGGACGCCCGGCAGACCTGGAGCCTCGAGAACATGGTCGCCAAGTACATCACCGCCTACGAAGAGCTCAACGGCGGAAAACCCCTAGGATAACGCCCCGCTGGGGCGAAATCCGAATTTCGAAATTCGAAACAAGCACGAAGGCTCAAAACCCAAAATCCAAAACAGACTTCCCGACCGGCGGCAGCGTTTCTGTCATTTGGATTTCGTGCTTTGGATGTGTTTCGGATTTCGAATTTCGAATTTCGGATGTCCGGCCTTGAGGAG
>JBDKUU010000523.1:0-5042 GCA_039679525.1 Phycisphaerales bacterium
TTCCGCGGCGTGCTGAAGAAGGCCGACTGCCAGGCCTTCACGATCAATGAGTGCATGGGCACGATCATGCCCCTGTCGCAGACGACCGCCTGTATGACCCTGAGCCTGCTGAACGATTCCCGGTACGTCGCGTTCTGCGAATCGGATTTCGTCGTGATTCCCTCCGGCGTGCTGCTCTCGAACATCTCGGGCAACCCGGTCTTCCTGAACGACCCCACGTATCCGCACGACGGCATGATCACGCTGGCCCACTGCACGGCCCCCCGCAGGATGAACGGCCGGGATCTCGAGGCCGCGAGAATCCTCACGCATTTCGAATCGGACTACGGCGCCGCGCCGAAGGTCGAGATGAAGAAGGGCCAGGTCGTCACGAACATCGCCCCGGACTTCGAGCTCAAGCGATGGATGGGCGTTCGCGGCGAGATCATCGACGCGCCCTTCATGGACGTTTGCCGCTCGCAGATCGACGTGCGGTTCTCGTGCGACAGCAAGCTGCTGGCCGAGCGGATGCCGGGCTTCCACTGGATGACCGGCTACGGCGACTACATGAAGGAACTCGGCTACGCCTGCAAGAAAGTCGGGATCGAGTGGGACAACCTCACGGCGTAAGCTGTGCCGTCATTCGTCCCATGAGTCCTATCTCTTCTCGAATTTCGGAGCCGGACCGGCAGCACGTCCGGCTCCGCCCTTTTCGCCACCGGAGGCAAGAAATGAAACACTCCTGTTCGATCATCACAGTCCTGGGCTTCGCACTCGCTCTTTCGGCCCAGGCCGCCACGACAATCTACGTGTCCCCCAAAGGAAACGACAACTGGTCCGGGCAAACCGCCCAGCCGAACGCCCAGAGCAACGACGGTCCTGTCGCCACTCTCCAGCGGGCGCGTGACATCCTTCGGCAGAAGAGGTCGCAGGACGACCAGCCTCGCGTGATCGCGGCGGACGGCCGTTACTCGATGACTGAGCCCTTCACGCTGGCTCCCCAGGACAGCTCCGTCACGTATGAAGCCGCCCCGGGGGCCAAGCCGGTGTTCTCGGCCGGCAGGGCCATCAGCGGTTTCGAGTCTGCGGAGAACGGTCTGTGGCGGGCCCGCGTGCCCGGCGTGGCCGAGGGCAAGTGGTACTTCGAGCAGTTGTTCGTCGACGGCCGGCGGGCGGTCCGAGCGAGAATGCCCAACAAGTTCTACTACTACATGGGTCCGACCACAGAAGTCCCCATAGAAGGCAAGCCGGGCCAATTCGTCAGGACGACCGAAGTGCCCGCGGAGGCCCTCACGCCGCTGAAAGGCCTGAGCGAAGCCGAGATCCGCGACGTGGTCCTCGTGGCCTATCACAAATGGTGCATCACCCAGCGACGGCTCCAGAGCGTCGATTTCGAGAAGAACCAGGTCGTCACGACCGGCGAGGAACTGAAGAGCTATTCCGGATGGCCCGCCGGCACGCGATTTCACTTGGAGAATCTCAAAGCCGCCCTCGACGAGCCGGGCGAGTGGTTTCTCGGCCGCGACGGAGTCCTTTCCTACAAGCCCCGCCCAGGCGAGGAGCTTGGCAAAGCCGACGTCGTGGCGCCTCTGACCATGAAGCTCGTGGTCTTTGAAGGCCAGCCGCAAGCCGGCAAGTTCATCGAGCACGTCGCGTTCAAGGGCCTGAGCTTCCAGCACCAAGGCTACACGCTCCCGGCCGGGGGGTATGAGCCCTACCAGGCGGCCTACGCCACCGAAGCGGCGGTCATGATCGATGGGGCCCGCGACGTCGCATTCCAGGATTGCGCGATCGGCTGCGTCGGCGAGTACGCAGTCTGGTTCCGCCAGGGGTGTCAGGATTGCCGAATCGAGCGATGCCTGATGGAGGACCTCGGCGCAGGCGGCGTTCGAATCGGCGAGGGCCAGATCCGGCCCGACGAAGCCTCCCGCACCCACCACATCACCGTGGACAACAACATCATCCGTCGCGGCGGCAGGATCCAGGCCGAAGGTGTCGGCGTCTGGATCGGCCACAGCGGCGACAACACCGTTACGCACAACGAGATCGCGGACTTCTTTTATACAGGCATCTCCGCCGGCTGGCACTGGGGCTACGGCGAGAGCCTGGCCAAACGCAACAACATCAGCTTCAATCGCGTGCACCATCTGGGCTGGGCGGTCCTGAGCGACATGGGCGGCATCTACACGCTCGGCCCCTCGCAAGGCACTGTCATTTCCAACAACGTCTTCCACGACATCTACGCGTACTCGTACGGCGGCTGGGGCCTCTACACAGACGAAGGCAGCACCGGCATCGTCCTGGAAAAGAACCTCGTCTACAACACCAAGACCGGCAGCTTCCACCAGCACTACGGCAAAGAGAACGTCGTCCGCAACAACATCCTGGCGTTCAGCAAGCTCCACCAGATCCAAGCCACGCGGGTCGAGCAGCACCTGTCCTTCACGTTCGAGAAGAACCTCATCTATTGGGAGACCGGCCCCCTGCTGGCCGGGCCATGGACCCAGGTGAATATCAACATGGACAACAACTGCTACTGGAACGCCGCGGGCCAGGAGATTCAGTTCGCCGGCTTGACGCTCGACCAGTGGCGGCAGCAGAAAGGCCACGATCAGCACTCGATCATCGCAGACCCGGGTTTCGTCGATGCGAAGAATCTCGACTTCCGACTCAAGCCGGACTCGCCGGCCCTGAAGATCGGGTTTGAGCCATTCGATTACACGAAAGCGGGCGTCTATGGCGACGCCGCCTGGATTGCCCAGGCAAACGAAGCCAAGTACCCGCCGCTGGAATGGCCGCCTCAGGGACCTCAAGGGGCAGATTAAGGAGATCGCATCATGAGGATTCGTCACCTGACGACGGCGTTCATCTCGCTCCTGCTCACAGGCGTCTGTTCGAGAGCGGCGACTGTCTACGTGTCGCCGACCGGCAACGACCGATGGACCGGCCGACTCTCCCAGCCCAACGCACAAGGGACGGACGGCCCTGTAGGCACGCTCGAACGGGCACGGGACATCCTTCGCCAGGAGAAATCGACCGGCGAATCACACGTGATCGTCGCCGATGGCCGCTACCAACTCCACCAGCCATTCGTCCTGACGCCAGCCGATAGCGGCGTTGTCTACGAAGCTGCGCCGGGCGCCCGGCCCGTCTTCTCGGGCGGTCGCGTCATTCATGGATTTCAGCCCGCCGGCGACGGCATCTGGCGAGCGAAGGTCGACGACGTAGCCTCCGGCTCCTGGTACTTCGATCAGTTGTTCGTCGATGGCCGGCGGGCCACGAGGGCCCGAAGTCCGAACAAGTTCTACTACTACATGCTCGACGTGCAGGAAGAGACGCTCGTCAAAGGGCCTGGGGACAGACCCCAGCGGGCCAGGCAGACCGTCGCCGCCCGGCCGGAGGACCTCTCGCCGCTTTTCGGCCTCTCCGATCGCGAGCTGCACGACGTGCAGATGGTGGTCTATCACAAGTGGGACAACACGACCCGATTCATCGAGGGCCTGGACAAGAACGAGCCGGCGATCGTCACGACGGGCGAAGGCCTCAAGCCCTGGAATTCCTGGGGCAAAGGCGACCGCTACCATCTGGAGAACTTCCGGGCCGCTCTCGATGCGCCGGGCGAATGGTTCCTCTCACGCGACGGCTGGCTCTACTACATGCCGCTGGAAGGCCAGGACATGCAGAGGGCCGAGGTCGTCGCGCCGGTCGTCGAGAAGTTCGTCCTATTCGAAGGCGACGTCCAGAACGGCAAATGGGTCGAGAACGTCACGCTCAAAGGTCTGACGTTCCTCCACGGCGAGTACCGCATGCCGCCGGGCGGGTTCGAGGCCAGCCAGGCCGCGTCGCCAATCGATGCGGCCGTCATGGCCGACGGGGCCCGCAACGTCACGATCGAAGACTGCGAGTTCGGACACTTCGGCCGCTACGGCGTTTGGTTCCGCAAGGGCTGCCGGGACTGCACGCTGCGCACCTCCTACATCCACGACTTCGGGGCCGGCGGCGCTCGCATCGGCGAATCGGCCGTGCCGAAGGGCGAACGGGAACAGACGGGCCACATCACCCTCGACAACAACATCATCCGCCACGGCGGCCGGATCTTCCCCAGCGCCGTCGGCATCTGGATCGGCCACAGCGGCGACAACGCCATCACGCACAACGAGATCGCGGACCTGTACTACACGGGCATCTCCGCCGGCTGGGTCTGGGGCTACTCCGGCAGCATCGCCAAACGCAACAACATCAGCTTCAACCGCGTGCACCATCTGGGCTGGGCGGTCCTGAGCGACATGGGCGGCATCTACACGCTCGGAGCCTCCGAAGGCACGGTCATTTCCAACAACGTCTTTCACGACATCTACGCGTACTCGTACGGCGGCTGGGGCCTCTACACAGACGAAGGCAGCACAGGCATCGTGCTCGAAAAGAACCTCGTCTACAACACCAAGACCGGCAGCTTCCACCAGCACTACGGCAAGGAAAACATCGTTCGAAACAACATTCTGGTCAACAGCATGATGCACCAGGTTCAGGCCACGCGGGTCGAGCAGCACCTGTCCTTCACCTTCGAAAAGAATCTGGTCTACTGGGAAACGGGCCCTCTGCTGGCCGGCCCCTGGACCGAGGTCAAGGTCAACATGGACAACAACTGCTATTGGAATGCGGCGGGCCAGGACGTGACATTCGTCGGGCTATCGCTCGATCAGTGGCGACAGAAGGAGGGACGCGATCAGCACTCGATCGTCGCGGACCCGGGTTTTGTGGATGCGAGGAACCTGGACTTTCGTCTCAAGCCGGACTCCCCTGCGCTGAAGATCGGCTTCGAGCCTTTCGACTATACGCAAGCCGGCGTCTACGGCGATCCGGCGTGGGTCGCGAGAGCCAACGATGAAACGTACCCGCCGCTGGAATGGCCGCCGGACCCGCCGGCAATGGCCATCAAGGACGGTTTCGAGAAACCTGCGGTCGGCGCCAAGCCATCAGGCGCCGAGATCCATGTGGAGAACAAAGGCGGCTCGATCGAGGTGACCGACGAAACGGCCGCGGCCGGCAAGCACAGTCTCAAG
>JBDKUU010000524.1:0-5201 GCA_039679525.1 Phycisphaerales bacterium
CCCGGCGATGCGCGCGAACTTCAATCCGGAGCCACGCATCATCACACAAGCCGATACCCTGGGCCCCGAATCCGCATATCCGGCAGACCTGGATGGCGATGGAGATCTGGATATCCTTTCGGCGTCATCGGGCGACAACAAGATCGCCTGGTATGCCAACGACGGAACAGGCCGTTTCGGGGCCCAGCAGGTGCTCACGAGCACGCTCAAGAGAGCCAGCCACGTGGAGGCGGCCGATCTGGACGCTGATGGCGACCTGGATGTGCTTTCGTCATCTCCCGACGACGGCAAGATCGTTTGGTTTGCCAACAATGGAACGGGCCTCTTCGCCACGGAGCGCGTGATCATCACTAATGCTGAGCACCCATACATTGTGCACGCAGCGGACTTGGATGGCGACGGTGACTTGGATGTCCTCTCGGAATATCCTGGCGGCAGGATTGTCTGGCATGCGAACGACGGAAGGGGTCACTTCTCCGACACGCAGGTGATCGGCACGGGAATCGGCACAATCCGCGAGGTGTGTGCGGCCGACCTGGATGGCGACGGCGACCTGGATGTGCTCTGGGCTTCTGACTGGGACGACGAAATCGCCTGGTGCGCCAATGATGGAAAGGGCCGGTTCACCAGCAAACACGTTATCACGACGACGTTCAAGGAGCCCATGTGCGTTTGCGCGGCGGATCTGGACGGGGATGGGGACTTGGACGTCTTGTCAGGCTCTCGCTGGGACATGGTCGTCTGGTACGCGAATGACGGAGCGGGCGAGTTTGCCAGTCAGCAGGTGATCACCAAACAAACCTCGATCATAGCCTCCGTGTGTGCAGCGGACCTCGTCGCGGACGGGGACCTGGATGTGCTGTCGAGCTGTCTCATATATGACCGGATTGCCTGGTATGCCAACGACGGGACAGGCCGGTTCGGCGGCCAGCAGGTAATCACCACGATGGCCGACACACCGTTTTCCATATGTGCGGCCGACCTGGACGCGGACGGGGATTTGGACGTGTTGTCTGCTTCTTTCTCTGACAACAAAGTCGCTTGGTATGCCAACGACGGAGCGGGCCAGTTCGGAGTTCAGCAGATCATTGGAAATGCACCTCCGCGGGCAACCGGAGTCTATTCCGCCGATCTGGACGGTGATGCGGACTTGGAGGTTCTTTGTTCGTCAGGCGACGATCGGATTTCCTGGTATTCGAATGACGGAACAGGTAGTTTCGGCGACCGACGGGAGATCGCCACTATGGCCGAGGGAGCAGCCTGTGTGCAGGTGGCAGATCTGGATGGGGATGGAGACCTGGACTTATTGTCCAGTCGCTGGAGCAACAAGATCGCCTGGTACGCCAACGATGGGGGCGGTTTGTTCACTGCTCAACCAGTAATCATGACAACGAGTCAGCAAATAGTGTATGTGGATACGGCGGACTTGGACGGAGACAAAGACCTGGACATCCTGTGGGTTCCTCACCTGGACAAGAAGATCGTCTGGCATGCCAACGACGGAACGGGCGGCTTTGGAGAGCAACAGATCGTCGCTGCAGAGAACTCCCCTGTCATCTGTGCGTGTGCGGCAGATCTGGATGGAGACGGAGACTCAGACATAATCTACGCTTCACACGCGCCGGACAAGATCGCCTGGTGTGCCAATGATGGATCGGGTCGATTCGGCGTCGGGCAAATCATCAGCGATACAGCCGTCGGAGTAACCCGCATGTACGCGGTGGACATGGATGGAGACGGGGACTTGGATGTACTCCCCGGCTCATATACGAACAACACGGTGGCTTGGTATGAAAATGACGGACGGGGCCAGTTTGGTCCCGAACGAGTGATCACAACGATGCCTATGGCGCCTCAGAATCTCATCTGGAGGGGATTGGTTTATCCGGCGGACCTGGACGCGGACGGCGATTTGGACGTGCTGGCGGCTGTTTTTGGAAGCAATAAGATCGTCTGGTGCCCAAACGAGGGGTCGGGCCGGTTCGGCCCTCAACAAGTCATTACGGAAGCCTGCGATAGAGAGGAATCCGTACATGCTGCGGACTTGGACGGAGATGGGGACCTGGATGTGCTCACGGCTTCTGCCCAGGATGGCAAAGTCGCTTGGTATGAAAACGAGAGTTCACCCGCGACATCGCCTCCCACATATCCCTGATCTCTGGAAGATCCGCCCCTACCCCCGACATCCTACATTCTGGGCCAATGGCATGGAGAGGGGACTTATGATCCAAGTCACCGGCCAGGGGCTGCTAATCACGCGTGCGAAGCGCGCCTATCATGCTGCTGGCAGAAAGCGGAAAATGCCAGAGGTCCGGGGACAGATTCCCCGGTCTCGGGGGGAAGGCGTTCCATACCCGAGGGTGAGACCATCGGCAAAAAGGGTTTGCCGATGCCACCCGATGAACTGTCACGACTGGCGCGGGCGGAGGTTCATGCGATGCGGAAGAAGTGCGGATCAGCGAGGAATCGCCGGAAGAGCAAGAAGTGAAAAGCGACAAGACGGGACGGGACATTCTCCTGACGCGAAGTTTGTCCCTTTCTTATCTTCTACCTTTCACTTTTTACCTTCGCTTGTCCTCAAAAATACGTACTTTCCCTCATTGACGGCCGGGGCCCGGCGGAGTACTTCTGACCGGCACATGGTTGCACGGCACGGATTCCCCCGCAACTCATACAAGCCCGCGTCATGCACGAGGCACAGGCGAGGAAACCAAAGAGGATCGCACGGCACAGGCACGACCTCGGAGGGTGGCGCCATGGAGAAGTGGACAGGGTGGATCGTCGTCGCAGCGCTCTTTGCGATCGGTTGCGTCCCGCAGGCGAGGGGCGCGGATGGGGGGCCCATCTCCTGTGGCCTGACCCAGGCCGGGGCCATCGCCGCCGCCGGTCAGAAGGACACGTGGACCTTCGCCGGCCGGGCGGGAGATCGCGTGGCGATCGCCGTCGGGCACAGATCGGGCCCGGGCACCGAGTACTTCAGCCTCTATCCGCCGGGGGGCGAGGCGGCGGAACTGGCCGATCAGCACGGCTTGGCGACCCATCAACTCCAGCAGTCCGGGGTCTATCGAATCGTGGTGTTCGAGTGGGCGATGGACGACACATGTGAATACGCTCTGACGTTTTTGAATCTCACCGGATGCTGCGGGACGACAATAACATGGGGGCAGACGCTGTCCGGCAGTCTCGCAATCGGCGGACTGGCGGCGTATGAATTCACCGGCCGGGCGGGCGATCGAATCGCGATCGGCGTCGGCCGGGCATCGGGCCGCGGGACGGAGTGCTTCAGCCTCTTTCCGCCCGACGGCGGGCCGGCGGAATTGTCCGATCAGCGGGGTCTTGTGAGCCATCAACTCGCGAAATCCGGCGTGTACAAAGTCGTGGTGTTCGAATGGGATCTCGACGACGCGTGCGACTACGGCCTGACGCTGCTGAACCTCAGTGAACGCGGGAACCCCGGACTCTTGTCCGGGCAGGCCGTGTCCGGAAATCTGCCTGTCGGCGGCCTGGCGGCCTACGAATTCACGGGCCGGGTGGGCGACCGCGTCGAAATCCACACCGCCTGCGAACCCGGCGGCGGAACCGAATACTTCTATCTCTATCCGCCGGACGGCGATGTGGAACTGTGCTGCAGGCGAGGCTCGGTGACTCACGAACTCCAGCAGTCCGGCGTGTACACGATCGTGATGCTCGAACAGGCCCTCGACCAGGCGTGCGGCTACACGTTGCGGGTGGATTTCGGGAAGTCGATCGCACTGCCCCAAGTCAAGACGATCGACGCCAACGGCGTGACCTCCGCGTCGGCGACGCTGTCGGGCGTGCTGATCTCCGACGGCGGCGGCGACTGCCAATATCGATTTCGCTACGGACGTCCGGACCAGAAAAAGCCCAACTACACGAACTGGCGACCGGTCGGGACCGGCGGCGCTTTCGAGGAAACGGTTGCGGGGCTCCTCCCACGGACCCCCTACTGCTTCGAGGCCGAGGCTCGTAATAGTGCGGGAATCGCGAAAGGCGGCGAAGCGCGTTTCACGACATCCCAGTCGGTGCGATTGACGCTCTCCTGTGGCCGCGGGGGGAGCATCGAGCCCAACGCGCCGGCAATCGAGCTGCCCGCACCGGCACAGGTCGATGTGGTCGCCCGGGCGAACCCCGGCTTTTTCTTCTGGTCCTGGCTGGGCACCGCGGTCGACGAAGGCAAGGTCCGCAGGACCGATATGAACGATTTCGAATCCCGCTGCAGCGTATTCGTCGACGCGAACGACACGCTGCGGGCGGTCTTCCTGCGACGAATATCCGAATGGCCCGTCGACGTGGACCGTGGCCAGCGCCGGGACGCCGCGTCCAGCACGTCGCAATTGTGGGACTTCGCCGACGAGGCCGGCGAAGTCGACGGTATTCCGAATGAGGTCTTTGACCTTCTGGGTCCGGCCCCGAACGGCCGGCCTCCCCTGCCGGGCACGTTCCTGACCTGGAGCGATCCGAACTCGCCCGTCGCCCCGCGATGGTGGCCGAGCGACCCGTATGGGAGTTCCGAGCGCAAGGGCGTTCTGGCTCCAAACGGCCTGCACGCCTCGGTCCGGGTCCCTCGCTCCTCTTCAAACACAAATGCCTACATCCAGGTTGTGTGGCGGGAGTCCCGCGACGCCGAGCCGGGGCTCCCTGCCACCGATATGCCCCCTGGGCCGGTTCTGACTGACGTGGAGCCCTTCATCAGAATGTGCATGATCGCCGAGTTCCCCCTGCACGACGGCTGGTATCACACAGCCTACGGCTGGCTCGCCGGTCCGGATGGGGAGCAGATCACCTTCACCATCGGCGGACCCATCCTCGTGGACTGGCTGATCGTGGACACGTACAGAGAAGACCGGCTCTGTCAGACCCAATGGTAGCCGGCGGCGGCTCATCGAGAGTTCGCCCCGGGATACATCGGCCCCGCAATTCAAACTATCGCGGGACTTCCAGCAGAATCTAAGCAGGTCCGCAGAGATATTGTGACAACGCGCTCGGGAGCCGAAATCCGAAGCACGAAATTCGAAATCCGAAACAAATCCAAAACCCAAAGCACGAATGACGAAAACGCCGGCGACGGCCTTGGCCCGTTTCGAATTTTGGATTTTGGTCCTTGGTGCTTGTTTCGGATTTCGATATTCGGATTTCGGATTTGGAGACGCGACGCATGTCGAGATGTCAAAAGACTTCTG
>JBDKUU010000525.1:0-1745 GCA_039679525.1 Phycisphaerales bacterium
AGCCGCATGGTGTCGCCGAGTCGCACGGCTGCCGCCGGTTTTGGGCAGGGCCAGGAGCCGGGCGTCAAGATCGAGGACCAACCCGTCGGCGAGATCCCCACGAATCCGACGTTCGCTCCGTTCAGCATCAACATTTATGAATTCCCCGTGAAGTGAGGAGCCTTTCCATGAACAAGTCCATTCTCATGTGGTCCATCGTTGCGACGCTGCTGTCCGGCGGCGCTCTCTTCGCCACCGCGGCCGAGTCGGCCGCCCAGCCCGCTGCGCCGCCGACAGCCGGTTCGGACACTCCCAAGCTGCCCTTTGCCACGCCGCTCAAGTGGAAGTCCACGAACGTGTTGGTCAAGCCGGTCTCCGATCCAAACCACACGATCGTGTCCGTCAAGGACCCGACGATCGTCCGCTACAACGATCTGTGGCACATCTATGCGACCGTCTATTCGACGTCCGCCAAGACATGGAACATGGTGTACCTGAACTTCAAGGACTGGTCCGACGCCCCCAACGCCAAGCTGTACTACATGGATCAGAACCCGAACCTCAGAGGTTATCACTGCGCTCCGAGCCTGTTCTACTTCCGCCCCCACAAAAAATGGTACCTGGTCTTCCAGTCGCAGCAGCCTCAGTATTGCACCACCGACGACATCTCGAAACCAGAAACCTGGACCAGGCCGCAGAATTTCTTCGACAGACTGCCTGCGAGCGCCCCCAGGCTTCCGATCGACTATCACGTGATCGCCGACGACACGCATGTCTACCTGTTCTTCACCGGCGACGACGGACGTTTCTATCGCAGCCGCACCCGGATCGAGGACTTCCCCAAGGGCATGGGCGATCCAGAGGTCGCCATCCAGGACCGGCGCGACAATCTCTTCGAAGCGAGTATCACCTACAAGATCAAGGGCACGAACACCTATCTGACCCTGGTCGAGGCTCTGAGCCCGGCGAGGTACTATCGCGCCTGGACCTCCGACCGCCTCGATGGACAGTGGACGCCCGTCCCGGACGCCAGCACGTGGCAGAAGCCCTTCGCAGGGATCAACAACGTGACATTCGAGGACGGCGTGACGCCCTGGACCCGGGACATCAGCCACGGCGAGATGATCCGCGACGGCTATGACGAAACGATGACCCTCGACCCCAACAACCTTCAACTGCTGTTTCAGGGTCGCGATCCGGCCAGCGGCGGGCGATATGAGCTGCTGCCCTATCGGCTGGGCCTGCTGAAACAGGACCGTTCCGAGAAGTGAAACGACACCCTCTTTTGCACGGAGTTGCCTATGAGTTCCGCGTTCCGAAGTGTCTCTCGCAGTGCCCTTCTGACGGTGGCCGCAAGCCTGGTCGTCGCCGCTTCCGCCTTTGCCGCCGACCCCGGCAGGATCGTCGTGCAGGTCGACAAGCCCGGGGCTCGAATCAATCCCCTGCTCTTCGGCCTGATGACCGAAGAGATCAACTTCTCCTACGACGGCGGCCTGTACGGGGAGCTGATCCAGAACCGCATCTTTCGGAACACGCGGGCGACCCGCGGCTCGGCCGTCGAATTTGCGGACGCCAAGCCCATCGAAGGCGTCCCCCATTGGTACATCGTGACGTCTCCTGACGCCGTGGGCACCGCCGTGCCTGACGCCAACGACCCCGTCAACACCACAGCGCTGACGACCAGCTTGAAGCTCATGATCTCCGGTGTGCCCGCAAGGGGACGCGTGGGCGTGGCCCACACCGGGGTCTGGGGCAACCCTGCCAAG
>JBDKUU010000526.1:0-6320 GCA_039679525.1 Phycisphaerales bacterium
CTCTTAAAGTAGGCCGAATGGCCATTTTGCAGAAGTCCTCGATTATCGGAGAGGGCGGGATTCGAACCCGCGGTAGAGATAAACCCTACACGGCCTTTCCAAGACCGCTCCTTAGGCCACTCGGACACCTCTCCAACGGCGAACCAAAACCGTCTGGAACCCCAATTCTACGACATGGCCGGGGAAAGGACAAGCCCAAATGACAAAATCGTTGCCCGCGCCCGGAGGGTGCATGTCCGTTCATGCGACTCCATCGACGTCAGGGCGTTCTGATAGATTCGAAAGGTGCGTTTATCGCTTTGCGGGTACCGGCGGGGAGGAGCACAAAAGAACCACCAGAACAGAGGCGAATCGTCCTTCACCGTATTCGCTGTGAAGCTCACCACCTCGCAGGTTTCACGAAGAGCCTCTTGCGCACACGTCCACAGGCTGATCCTCCCGGCGTCGACGAACGATCCATGCCTTGTGTCAGGCATGCCCCCTCCGCCGGTATCCGAAAAGCGAAAAACGCACGCCCCGAACGCGACCAATCTGCGATACTCGTGCAATCATGCTCATACGCAACGAATTCCCGCGGTTTTTCTGCGTGGCAATGAACCGGCCGGGCGGTAAGACAGACTCAATAATAAGATGCAGGATTCCCGGGAACAACTCGTTGACGAATTGCTCGTGATGGATTGCCAGGACGGCAGCCGCCAAGCCATGGAGAAGCTCGTATCTCGGTGGCAACAGCGCCTGTGGCGCTACGCGCTGCGGCTGACGGGCGATCCGGAAGCCGCCTGGGATGTGACCCAGGAGAGCTGGCTGGCCATCGTTCGGGGCATCTCGCGTTTGAACGACCCGGCCCGGTTTGCCTCCTGGGCGTACCGGATCGTGACCAACAAGGCCAACGACTGGATCGGGCGGAAGGTCGGGACGAGTCGGCTGTCGCCGGATCTCGACCACGAGGCGGGGAACGCCGAGGAGCAGGAGGCCGTCGAGACCTCCGACCTCCAGAGCGTCCTGCCCCGGCTGTCAGACGCCAGTCGGATCGTCCTGACGCTCCACTATCTCGAGGGTTTCGGGATCGCCGACATCGCCGGGATCCTGCACGTGCCGCCGGGGACGGTCAAATCCCGCCTGTACGCGGCGAGAAACGAACTGAAGTCCTTGTGGCTGGGAACAGCCGGACAAAAGGAGACGAAATGAATACGCCGAATATCCAGAAAATGATGGACGATCTGTACGATGACTCGCGGGAAGGCACGATTCGATCGATGATGGGGGAGTTCTACAGCCGCCGCATGCGGTCGACCGCCGTGCTGATTTGGATGGTCGGCATGGCCTTTCTGATTGGGGCGATCCTCTGTGCCGTAGCGTTCTTCAGGGCCGACCAGATCCGGGACCAGATCCTGTATGCGACGGGATTCCTGGCCTTCGTCAACCTCCTGGGCCTGGTGAAGGCCTTCGCCTGGCAGATGGTTCACAGGAACAGCCTCGCCCGCGAGATCAAGCGGCTGGAGATCCGCATCGCCGAACTGGCGAAATCGCTGGACAAATAGGCCCGCGGGGGTTCTGATTGGGCGGATTCGGAAAAAAGAGGTCCTTCACGGAATTGTGGGGACAAACGGATACGGATTCCGACGCTCAACGTCGCTTTGCGCCGA
This sequence comes from Phycisphaerales bacterium, assembly GCA_039679525.1. Classification (GTDB taxonomy): domain Bacteria; phylum Planctomycetota; class Phycisphaerae; order Sedimentisphaerales; family Anaerobacaceae; genus PLanc-01. The sequence continues at coordinate 1,647 of JBDKUU010000526.1, forward strand.
GAGCGTCGGGAGTTTTGCGCTTTGGGCCACCAGCGTAGAGGGGCGTTGCACGACCCCCGCGCAGCGTCCGGCCTCGCAAGCGAACGCCTCGTTCGCGTTCAAGCCGGAGGCCGCAAAGCGATAAACTCCCTTTGTACGACCGTTTCGGGCGTGCCGCTCCGGCGGTTCCGATGAGACCCGCGATTCCGTGAAGAGTTGAAGAGTCGAAGGAGGATCGAATGCCTGTGAATGGTCGTCTGTGTGCGATGTTGGCGGTCTGTGCGGCTTCGGCGGGATACGCCGCGGCGAGTTCCGAGCAACCCACGTACGCCGAGCGGCTCGGCTGGCCGCACGGCGCCCGCGTGGTGATCTTCCACGTCGACGACGCCGGGATGTCCTACGATTCGAATATCGGCGCCATCCGGGCCCTCGAGCAGGGCGTCGCGACCTCGACGAGCATCATGATGCCGTGCCCGTGGGTGCCGCACTTCGCGGAGTACGTGAAGGAGCATCCGCAGATCGACGCCGGCGTGCACCTGACGCTGAACGCCGAATGGACGAACTACCGCTGGGGACCGGTTGCGGGCCGCTCGGCGGTTCCGGGCCTGGTCGATCCGGAGGGCTACCTCTGGCACGGCGTCCCCGCGGTGGCCGATCACGCGTCGCCCGATGAGTTCGAGGCCGAGATCCGGGCCCAGCTCGACAAGGCCCTGGCCATGGGCATCAAGCCGACCCATCTCGACAGCCACATGGGCACGTGCTTCCAGCAGGAGTTCATCCAGCGATATGTGAAGGTGGGCGTCGAAAAGCAGATCCCGATCATGATCTTCGGCGGCCACCTTCAGCACGTGGGCGAGGAAGTGGGGGCGTTTCGGCCCCTGATCAACATGCTCGCCGAGAGCGTCTGGAACTCAGGCCTGCCGGTGCTCGACGATCTCGTGACACAGCCGACGAAGGCCAGCGATTTCGAGGGCCGCAAGCGCGAGCTGATCGAGCTGCTCCGCACGATGCAGCCCGGCGTGACGCAGATCATCGTCCACTGCACAGCCACGACGGAGGTCTTTCAGCACATCTCCAGCTCGGGCCCCGCCCGCCAAGCGGAGCTGAACCTGATGCTGGACCCCGAAGTCCGCTCCTTCATCAAAGACCAGGGCATCATCCTGACGACTTGGCGCGAGCTAAAGCAACGTCGCGACGCCGCGAAACGCTAGGTCCAGATCGATCCGGTCCCGGCCGCCGTATCTGCGGTTCGCGGGCATCCGGTGACCTTGGGGCGTCGCCGATCTCGGCAATAGTATCCCGCGAACGACGCTGATGCGATGCAGGTCCGCGGCGGACCTGCCTGGGAAGTTTTTCGCTTTAGGGCCACCAGCAGAAGGGGTGCTGTGCACGCCCTCAGGAGGAGCGTTTCGCTCCCACACCACGCTGGAGGCACAAAGCGGTAAACTCCCGACGCGAAGCGGCGGAACTCCACGATCGCGGTGTGCCCATGTGCCGATGGGGAACAGGCACTGGTGTTAGGACGAGGCTCTCTCGCTATTCTGCGGTGATACCCGCCGAGAAATCCTATTCCTGCCGTTCGTGGAACTCGCCGACGAACTTGGTGAACAGGTAGATCGCCACGACGCCGACGAGGACGTGGCCCGCCAGCGTGTACCATACGTACTCGGGGTGGGCACGATCCCGAAAACAGCCGTAGACGAATGTGTAGACGCCGCTGGTCGCGCCGCCAATGCACGTGGCCAGGAAGTTGCACCCCATGTAGAGACCGGCCTTCTCTTTGGGCGCGATCCAGGTGATGTACTCCTGAATTCGCGGGGAGGCGACCATCTCGCCGACCGCAAACAGGAAGATGCCCGCGAAGACCAGCGCCGGCGCCGTGAGAGCGGCGAATCCCAAGACTATGAAGCCCAGTGCGGCAATGACCAGTCCCGAGAGAAAGGCCGGAATGGGCCGGAACCGCTGTACGATCAGAGAGACCACGAGTTGAAAGACCATGATGACGTAGCCGTCCTGCGAGATGGTTTCGCCCAGGATTCTGCGGACCCCTTGTTCGTCCACACGAGAGAAGAAGTCGGCGACCGTGGAGCCCAGCGCCGATCGCATCTCCATGTATAGGCGGGCCGTATCGAGGCTCTTGTCGATGTATGTGGACAGCACGTTGAAGAAGGCCCAGAACGGCATCCAGAAGAAAACGCCGAGCAACACGAGGAACGCTGTGAATCGAAGATCGGACAGGGTCGTGCCCATGTCGCGGAACTTCTGCTTGAGCGTGACCCCTTCGATCTGGCGGGGCGGTTCCTTATAGAAGAACACTGTGATGAACAGCATCACGCCGATGGCGATCGCCGCCGCGATGAAGGCGTACTTCCAGGAGATGGCCCGCAGGTTGCCGGCGACCATGGGGCCGAAGGTGCCGCCGATGTTGACCATCGCGTAGAAGATGCCGAACCCGAGAGTCTTGTTGCTCCCGTCGGTCACGGCTCGCACCGTGCTCGAAATCAGCGGTTTGAAGATGCCCGCGGCCAGACCGATGCAAAGCATGGTCAGGGCCAGCCCGGAGAACGTCCGCGTGACCAGCAGCAGCAGGATGGACGGCAGATAGGCCAGGTAGGAGACGATGAGCACCTTTTTGAAGCCGAACCTGTCCGCGAAGCTGCCCGAGACGACGGGAACCATATAGGAGACCAGGAGGAAGAGGGTCTGGATGAAACCAAGCTGACCCATCGAGTATCCCAGGCTCTCCATGTAGATGCCGAAACCCATGTAGATCCCGTAGTAGGCGAATCGCTCCAGGACCTCCACGCTGTTGGCGATCCAGAACACGGGGGGGAAGGGCGTGCGTTTTTCCATGCAGTCGATCTCCAAGCTGGATAGGACGAGTCAGTTCATGAGAGAGGACGGGCGAGCCGGTCCTCGTGAAGCTTCGGGCGAAGCGATTGCTCGTGCTCGAGCATTCTCTGTTTGACCACGGTTCCGCCGGGGGCGGAGAAGCCGCCAAGACCGCCGTCGGTGCGAAGGACGCGATGGCAGGGGACGATCAGCGGGACCGGGTTGGCCGCCATGACGCTGCCGACCGCGCGTGCGGCGGCGGGGCATCCCACCTGTCTGGCCAATTCGCTGTAAGTCATTGTACTGCCTAAAGGTATGGCTCGACAGGCCGCCAGGACCTTGCGGCCGAAGGGGCTGGCGTTGTCCAAATGGATTGGCGGATCGTTGCTGAAGTCGACCGCCTGGCCCTCGAAGTAGGCGACGATTTGCCTCTGCGCGTCCGGGAGGTACCCTTGGCTGAATCGGACATCGTGGGCGGCCGGGCCGAGCCCCCAGAGCAGCCCTCGTTCGGCCGCCTGGCGGTCCGCCACGGGCAGAAACGTTCGGCTGACAGCGTCATCGACGCCGGCAAAGGCGAAATAGCCCCATTGGGTCCGAAAAACCGTGTAGTACAACATTCATGGCCTCCCAATTCTCGATCCGTCGCAGAATAACCGCCCCGGGTCGGTGCGGTCAACCGTTTTTGCCGCACAAACACAATCTTGGGGCGCCAAATCGAAATTCATTGACGGAATCGCGAAATTGTGCTAAGAAAGAGAGTTTTTATGAAGGTGGGCCGGGGCGCCGAGGCCGTTTTCGCGCGCAGGGAGGCCATTCTTTGACTGCGGCCCCGGAGTATGGAAAGGATTGAAGGCCCATCGGACCGACGGGATCGGTGTTCGTCTCGACGGGTTCGGGCCGTTACGGTTGTGTCCGCTTTCGGATGCCTGGTTGGTGTTATGTCGCTGGAAGAACTGAGAAAACGCATTGACGAAATCGACGTCGAGCTCGTGAACCTGCTCAACGAGCGGGCCCGCGTCGTTGTGGAGATCGGCAAGGTCAAGGCCCAGGCCGACCGGCCGATCTACGCGCCGGATCGCGAGAAGCAGGTGCTCGACAAGATCGTGAAGGCCAACCAGGGGCCTCTGCCCGATCGGACGCTCGTGGCGATCTGGCGGGAGATGATGAGCGGGTCGTTCGTGCTGGAGAGAAGGCCGCGGATCGCGTATCTGGGTCCGGGCGGCAGCTACAGCCACACCGCGGCGTTGATGAAGTTCGGGCGGAGCGTCGAGTACGAGCCGCTGGCGGACATCCGCAGCATCTTCGACGAGATCAGCAAGAATCACAGCGACCTGGGCATCGTCCCTGTCGAAAACTCCACCGGCGGCGGCGTCATCGAGACCCTCGACGCGCTGGTCGACACGGACGTCAAGATCTGCGCCGAGGTGGTGATGACGATTCACCACAACCTGCTGGCCAACTGCACGCTGGAAGAGGTCGAGAAGATCTACTCGAAGCCCGAGGTGTTCTCGCAGTGCCGCAACTGGTTGGCGTCGACGTTCAAGGAGACGAACACCATCGCGGTGGCTTCGTCCGCCAAGGCGGCGCAGATGGCCGCGGAGGAGTCCTATTCGGCGGCCATCGGTTCGAGAGTGGCCGCGGAGCTGTACGGGCTCAACGTCGTTTGTGAGAACATCGAGGACATCGCGAACAACGTGACGCGGTTCCTCGTGGTCAGTCGCGAGGACTCGCGTCCGACCGGCGAAGACAAGACTTCGATCGTATTCAGCACCGCCCACAAGGCCGGCGCCTTGGCCGACGTGCTGGAGACGTTCAAGAAGTACAATATCAACCTGACCAACATCGAGTCCAGGCCGAGCAAGA
>JBDKUU010000527.1:0-4844 GCA_039679525.1 Phycisphaerales bacterium
CATCCCGCGCAGCTCCTGGGACGAGTATCCGCTGATCCGACAGAAGGATTCGTTGGATTCCATGAGCCGGCCGAGGGAGTCAAAGACGCAGATGCCGTCCTGCGCCGTTTCGATCAGAAGGCGGTACCGCCGTTCGCTCTCACGCAGCGCCTGCTCCCACTCCTTGCGTCTGGAGATGTCGAGGACGATGCCCCGCACACCCACTGTCCGTCCGTTCCGCACGATCGGGGAGCTGTAAATCAGCGAGAGGAAAGTGCTGCCGTCCTTCCGCAAGGCCGTGTACTCGTGGTCTTCGAACGGTTCCGCGGAAAGCCTCTTGTCGATGTTTGCCATGACCCGATCCCGTTCCTCCGGAACGAACACCCGACAGACGTGCAGACCGGCGATTTCTTCCGCCCGGTATCCGAAGGTCTCCAGAGCGCAGTGATTGGCGAATGTGAAGAAGCCTTTGTCGTCAAACTCGAAGACGGTCTGCGGCAGAAGTTCCGCCAGCTCGCGAAACCGAGTTTCGCTCTCGGCTCGCGAGCTCTCGACGCGCCCGGGCCCCTGTTGTCCGATCTCCCGTTCGAGCCGTCCGCAGCATTCCTGAAGAGAGGCGGCGATCCGCTGCCGCCGGACGACTCCGACGAACGCATCTCCTCGAAAAACCGGCAAAACGTCCGTCCCGGCCCTCTCCATCTGGCTCAGAACGCGGGCCGTGTCATCGCTTTCCTCGACGCGAGGCTTGTCGCGGAGGCACTCGCCGAGAGAACCTCCCTTCGATCTGAGTAGATCAGCGGGCGTCAGCAGACCCAGAAACTCGTCACGGCCCGTCACGACGACGAATCCTTCATCGAGGAGCCGGGCCTGGATCGACGAAAGCGACGCGGATGAATCATGGGCATTGTGATCTTGCTCTATCAGGGACCTGATTTCCATACCACCTTCCTGCCTTGCACGCACCAAGCGACCTATGGGGCGGCCATTCTACCACATCCGGGCGTTCTTTGCCCGACTTTAGGCACATCGTAGGAAAATCCGGGCGGCCGATTGCGTGATTCCCCTATGGATGGGACGTCCCGACTATCCTATTGATGAAGGCGAATCGATGATTGACGATCGACGCGACGGCAGCGGACGTTCTTCCATGATCCGTGTCAATCATCCATGGCCATTGTCTCCCTTTCTCGGGGAACCCATGATCACAAGCATGATGCTGTGGAACGAGCCGAACAATCTGTCCCATTGGGACTTTCAGATGGACCCCGAATGGCGACAGTTCAGCGCGATGACCCGGTCCGCCGCCCGGACCATCCGGGAGTTGGCCCCCCATGTGAAGCTGGTGCTCGGCGGGATCTCGCCGATCGATCCGAACTTCATCAAGCTGCTGATCAGTCAGGGCGTCATGGAACACCTGGACGCCGTGGGCGTGCACGGGTTTCCCCTGGATTGGAATCACTGGCAGATCCAGGATTGGCCGAACAAGATCAAGGAAATCGAGGATGTCTGCTCTCTGCCGGTCTGGGTGACCGAAGTGGGCGCCTCTTCGTTCGGCGCCGACGAGGTCCAGGTCTTCGGCATCCGGCGCACCAACGAATTGCTCATCGGACGGGTGGAGCGGATCTTCTGGTACTCGCTGCTGGACCTGCCCCCCGCCTGGGAGGCCACGACGCGGCATAAGGAGAGCGAGGGCAGCGCGTACTATCGTCACTTCTACCTCGGATTGGTCGCGGCCGACGGCCGGATCAAACCGGCGATGGAACATTTCGACAACCGGATGGGCATCTGCCAGTGGTTCCACTTCGAGGACCATCGGCTCGACTACGCGGTCCGGCTGCTCAAGTTGCTCGGCGTGCGAGAACTGCGGACCGGCGTGAGCTGGGCGGACTGGCACAGGCCCAACTCCGTGGAATGGTTCGATCGACAGATGGCGGCGATCGAGGACTTTGACGTGACCGTCACGCTGTGTTTCACGCCTCCGTCGCTGGGACTGAGGCCCTGTCACACTTCGCCGCCGCGGGATTTGGAGGAGTTCTCGCGTTTCGCCGCGGCTGTCGTCGAACGGTATGTGCCGCCCGTCAAGAAGAGCGAATCAGAGGAAGGCGCGAGCCGGCACGGACACGCGAGAATCGACGCCGATGCTGCACGTGTCTGTCTGTGAACGTCCGTGTTCGTCCGTGCACAGAGGGTGACCTCGCCAGGAAAGGAGCTGCCATGAGCAAGATCAACATCGCAGTCGCGGGATTGGGGAATTGCGCGAGCAGCCTGCTTCAGGGCATCGAATACTATCGGCAGTTCCCCGAAATCAGCGATGACTGCAGCGGCCTGATGCACCACGCGATCGGGCCCTACCGGCCGTTCGACATCGAGCTCGTGGCGGCCTTCGACATCGACCGCCGCAAAGTCGGCCGGCCCGCCGGCGAGGCCATCTTCGCACCGCCCAACAACACGAAGGTCTTCTGTCCCCGATTGCGCGACCCGGGCCCCGTCGTCCAGATGGGACCCGTCCTGGACGGTTTCCCCGCTCACATGCTGGACTATCCGGAGAACCGCCGCTTCTCGCCGGCCGACGAGAAGCCCGTCGACGTGACGGCCGTCCTTCGCGACAGCGGCGCCGAAATCCTCGTGAATTACCTGCCTGTCGGCTCTCAGCGGGGGACGGAGTTCTACGCCCAGGCCGCCCTCGACGCCGGCGTGGCCCTGGTCAATTGCATTCCGGTCTTCATCGCCAGCCAGCCCATCTGGGCCCAGCGATTCAAACAAAAGGGCCTGCCCTGCGTCGGCGACGACATCAAGGCGCAGATCGGAGCCACGATCGTGCACCGCACGCTCGTCCGTCTCTTCGAAGATCGCGGCGTGAAGCTCGACGCCACCTATCAGCTCAACACCGGCGGCAACACGGATTTCCTCAACATGCTCGACCGCAGTCGGCTTTCGAGCAAGAAAACCTCCAAGACCGAGGCCGTGCAGTCGCAACTGGCCGAGCGGCTCGAGGACGAGCAGATCCATATCGGCCCGGCCGACTATGTCCCGTGGCAACACGACAACAAGGTCTGTTTCCTGAGGATGGAAGGTCGGGGCTTCGCCTCCGTGCCGATGCACCTGGAGCTTCGCCTGAGCGTCGAGGACTCCCCCAACAGCGCCGGGGTCGCCATCGACGCCATCCGCGTATGCAAGCTGGCCCTCAACGAGGGCATCGGCGGGCCCCTGCTGCCGGCCAGCGCCTGCTATATGAAGCATCCGCCGGTGCAGATGAAGGACGTCGAGGCTCGCGCCGAAGTCGAGCGATTCCTCTCCGAAATCGCAGGGAGCCGCCGGCTCGATTCCCATGCGAAGTCCATGACCCAGCCCATTCCGTGGCCCGCCAACTACCAAACCGCCAAGGAGAAAACGCCGGACGTCGTGTGACCCGGCTTTCGACAATTCGACCTTCTCTTCAGGATTCCCCCCATGCGAATCGTGCTCTTCGTCCACTCTATCGTGTCCGACTGGAACAACGGCCACGCCCATTTCCTGCGAGGACTGGTCGCCGCCCTGATGGAGCGGGGCCACGAGGTGGTGTGCTGCGAACCCGCCAACAACTGGTCCTCGAAGAACCTCTTCGCGACGGCCCAGGCCGAGCCCATCGTCCGCTTCGCCCGGCGATTCCCCGAGATCGACGTGCGGTTCTACGATCCTCGAGAAAACCCGATCGAACAAGTCAACGCGCTGACGGCCGGGGCCGACGTGGTGATCGTGCACGAATTCAATGAGCCGGACATTGTGGGCGCCGCGGGTTACGTGAGAGGACGAAGAAAGGACTTTCTCCTGCTGTTCCACGACACCCACCATCGCATGGCCAGCGTCCCGCACCAGATCGTCCGTCTGAACCTGGCGCACTACGACGGGATCCTGGCCTTCGGGGAATCGCTGGCCCGGATGTACCGCGACGCATTGGGCTTCGCCAACGTCCACGTCTTCCACGAGGCGGCGGACACGCGGACCTTCTTCCCCGTCTCCTCGGACAAGGAGCACGACGTCGTCTGGATCGGCAATTGGGGCGACGACGAGCGGGCCGAGCAGATCCGCGACTACCTGATCGGCATGGCGTCGGAGCTGCCGGACCTGAGCTTCACGGTGCACGGCGTCCGCTATCCCAAGCCCGTCCTCCGCTCCTTCCGCAAGGCCGGCATCCGGTATCGCGGCTGGGTCGCCAACTTCGACGTGCCCCAGGTCTTCGCGAAGTCCCGCATGACGCTGCACATCATGCGGTCCTTCTATTGCACGGCCCTGCCCGGCATCCCGACGATCCGTCCCTTCGAGGCGATGGCCTGCGGCATCCCCTTGATCACCACGCGATGGTTCGACGCCGAGCATCTCTTCGACGAGGGACACGATTTCCTGATGGCTCAGTCGCCCGAGCAGATGCGCCAGCATATTCAGCGTCTAACCGCCAGCGAGCGGCTCCGCCAGGAGATCGCGGGCAACGCCCTCCAGACGATTCGCAACCGGCACAATTGCGACGCGAGGGCCGAGCAACTCGAGCACATCTGCGAGACGATGACGGCCCAGGTAGTGTAGGAATGGACGCCAACGCGTCCAACGTCCTGTTGTGCCTGCGGTACGGCATCGGCGACCTGATCATGGAGCTGCCGGCCGTCGACCGCCTGCGGGAACACCTGCCGCACGCGAGAATCGTCGGTGTGGGGGCCGAGCCCGCCGTCGAAATCCTGGACCACGATCGCCGCCTGGACGCAGTCCTGCCGATCCAGTATTGGGGCATTCGCCATCTGGGCGATCCGGCGGATGAATCAATCCAAAGACAGTTCGCCGACTGGCTTGCCGAGAGCCGATTCGATCTGATCCTCGACCCTTCGCATGCGGCC
>JBDKUU010000528.1:0-1536 GCA_039679525.1 Phycisphaerales bacterium
TTTGAGAATGTAAAGTGGTCCACCGAATCTAAACGGCCGGGAAACGGCGAGTGTTCAGGCCGTGAGGGTGCTGCCGAAGCATGTGTTCTTTGAAAACTGAGCGTGATCTGCCCCCGTTTTCTGGTCCAGAAGAAGTGAGAGTCAGGGCCGTTGTTTCTCCGTGTGCTGCGGAGGGCGAGGCGTAGCCGAGCCCGGAGCAGCACACGGCTGCGGCCGACGGTCCCGCCCGCGGCACCGTGCCGCGAACTCCGCCGGGGTCAGCCACGAGAGCATGCTGTGCGGCCGATGGTGATTATAATCCAGCCGCCAGCGATCTACAACATATCTCGTTTCGGTCAGGTTCAGGAACAGCTCCCCGTTCAGACACTCGTCCCGCAGCTTCCCGTTGAAGCTCTCCACGTAGCCGTTTTCCCACGGGCTGCCCGGCTCGATGAACAGCGTCCCGACACCCAGCCGCCGCAGCCACTTCCGCACCGCCTTAGCCGCGAACTCCGGCCCGTTGTCGCTCCGCAAGTACTTCGGCCGACCCCGGATGGCAAACAGCTCCTCCAGGACAGCGATCACGTCCCGTCCCGTGAAGTTCCGGGCAACCTCAATGGTCAGGCTCTCCCGCGTAAACTCGTCCACCACCGTCAGCATCTTCACCTGGCCACCACGCTCTGTCCGCTCGCTGACAACGTCGTAGCCCCAGACGTGGTTCTTGTACCGCGGCTTCCGCCGGTCGCAGGCGTTGGCCCCGTGGCCCAAACGCCTCCTTTTGCGGGCTTTCCGGCGAATCTGCAACCCCTCATGCTTCCACAGCCGGTGGACCCGCTTGACGTTCACTCGCCAGTCCTCCCGACGTAGCAAGGCGGCGATCCGCCGATAGCCATACCGCGGCCACTTCATCGCCAGTCGCCGCATCTCGGCTACCAACCGTCGGTCCTCCTCGGGCACCTTCGCCTGGTAGCCCTGCGTCGAGCGGGCCTGGCCGATCGCCCGGCAGATCCGCCGCTTCGAGTATCCCAGCCGGTCGTGAAGATGAGGCACGATCCGCCGCCGGCCGGCTGGGCTCAGGAGTTTTTTGAGTTGTAGTCAATCGCCTCCTTCAGAATCTCCAGGTCGATCCGCTGGTCGGCCACGATCTTCCGCAGCCGCTGGTTCTCCTTCTGGAGCGTCTTCATCTCCTTGATCAGCTCCGGACTCATCCCGCCGTACTTCTGCCGCCAACGGTAATACGTCTGCGGGCTGACCTCGATGGCCCGGCAGACCTCCGGCACCGAAAGCCCCTTGCCCAACTCCACGTCCGCCTGACGCAACTTCTCCACCACCTGCTCCGGTCGATACCGCTTCATCTTGCGAGCCTCCTTCCGACTCTATTGTCGCCCGAGACTCTCACTCAACTTGGACCAGTTTCCGGGGAGCAGGTCACCTGGCTTATACGTTCGGTCTTGAACGCCACCGCAATACGGTCGACGAGGTCGAATACAGGTTCTCCATCGCGCAAAGGGCGGCGGCCCGAGCCTAAGATAGAAATGCATGAGTCCACCGAGATCT
>JBDKUU010000529.1:0-7741 GCA_039679525.1 Phycisphaerales bacterium
ACAGGAGCAGGTCGTGCTGCGACACAACGGCCAGCCCTGTCCCAAAGTGAAAGATCGCCCGCGAAAAGGCCACATCGGCTTCCAGGAGCTCAGTCGCGGCGCCGAGCACGCCCTGATCCGCAACGCCCGCATCAAGGTCCTGGACGAGCCTAATCAGACGGCGACACAGAAATAGCGTGAACGCAGTCAGGTATTCCCGATCGAATCGCAAAAAAAATACCCCGGGCTCTGGGTAGTAGCACCGGGGTTCAGAAAGGAAGTGAAGTCTGCCGCTCCCCTCGCAGCGTCCGTCACCCATCGGGATGCCGAACTTAGTTTCCTTTCTTCATCGGATAGTACGCCTGGCCCGATAACATGTTCGTGGGATGCCGGCGGGCGTGTCGGGTCGAATTCTGTGTGTCTTGTGGGCTGGGAATCCCCTGTCCGCCCCAGGCGTATTGTCCCGCGAGACAAGAGCCGACAGGTCTGTTACTTGGGCTGCGACAGGACCTCGTCCTCGCGGCCGGTCAGCAGTTCGAGGATCTCGGCCGGGGTCTCGGCCTCCTCCAGTCGAACGACGAAATCTTCGTCGTGGAGCATCCGGCACAGGCGCGCCAGGATGTGCAGGTGGTGCCGGTCGTCCTGGGAGGCCGTGAGGAAGAACAGCGTGGTCAGCTTGCCGTCGGGGGCGCCGAAGGCGATTCCCTGGGTCCGGGCCACCACGAGGATCGGCTCAGTTATCGCATCCGGCAGAGGCCGGCGGGGGTGCGGAATCGCGATGCCGCCTTCCATCGCCGTGCTGCACAGCTCCTCGCGATGCTGGACGGCCTCCAGCAGGGCCTTCTCGTCGTAGACCTTCCCGGTCGCCGCGGCCAGCGACACCAGCTCCCGCAGCGTGCTGCCCTTGGTGCGAGAGCCCAGACTTGTCGTGATGGCTTCCAATTTCAGCATCGGCGTGATGATCAGCTCGTCCTGCTGGGTCTGCCGCTGCCGGGTCATCCCGGCATCGACCTGGGCCAAATGGTCGTGGCTCATGCCGCCCATCTGCTGCTGAAGCCACTCTGTGATCTGGGCCCGATTGAAACGGTACTGGCCGCCGATCTTCTGGCAAGGGATCTCTCCCCGTTGGGCCATTCGTTCTACACGCCGCACGTCGGCTCCCAACATGCGGGCGACTTCCTGGATCGTCAAAGTTCTGTAGGGCATACTCAAGAATTGATTATTGATGATTGATTATTGATGATTTGGGTCGAAACGCCGGCCCGCTCGTTTAACCATCAATCGCCAACCATCTCTATCCCTACAGTCTATCCTCGCGGGGCGGAATCCGCAATGCTCTTGCACACTGTCGGCGTTTTTCGGACAATCGTCGCGGCACTGGCGCCGAAAGGTTGGACTGAGCATGGCAGTCGTGAGCAACGTGACGCGAATTCTCAACGCGATCGAACGCGGGGACGTGAAGGCGACGGATGAGCTCTTGCCCATCGTGTACGAGGAGTTGCGGCTCCTGGCCGCTCAAAAGCTCTCCCGAGAGCTGCCCGGCCAGACCCTCCAGCCGACGGCCCTCGTCCACGAGGCCTACCTGCGTCTCTTGGGCGACCAGGGCCAGACCTGGCAGAGCCGGGGCCACTTCTTCGCCGCGGCGGCCGAGGCCATGCGGCGAATCCTCATCGAAAACGCCCGCCGAAAGAAGCGTCTCAAACACGGCGGCGACCATCAGAAGATCGGCTTCGAAGAAGCCGAGGTGACCATCGCCGGCCCCAGCGACGACATCCTGGCCCTGGACGAGGCCCTGGAGAAGCTCGCCAAGGCGGACAAGATCAAGGCCGAACTGGTCAAACTGCGGTTCTTCGCGGGGCTCACGAACGAGCAGGCCGCCCAAGTCCTGGGCATCTCGCACAACACCGCCGACCGCTACTGGGCTTACGCCCGCTCCTGGCTGCACCTCGAAATCACCAAAGGCGGCGAATCTAGTGCGGGCTGAGTCCTATTCGTCCCATCAGTCCTATCCGTCCTATTCGTAAGAATTATTTCATTTTCGCTGGGGCAGTCCTCTCTCAGACGTCGCATTGTCCTCCGAAGAGAAAAGGAACCGGCAATGAGCATCGAACGCATGACAACTGAAGAATCGATCTTCAACGCGGCCCTGGCGATCGCAGAGGCCGGCGAAAGGCAGACGTACATCCGCGAGGCCTGCCGGGGCGACGCCGCCCTGCTGGCCCGCATCGAGTCGCTCCTGAGGATCCACGCCAGCGAGCAGAGCTTCCTGGAGCAGGCGGCCTCCTCGCTGCAGTTGACGCTCGACGCTCCCGGCATCGTCGAAAGCCCCGGCGCCGTCATCGGCCGGTACAAGCTCCTCGAAAAGATCGGCGAAGGCGGCATGGCCGTCGTCTACATGGCCGAGCAGCAGCACCCGGTCCGCCGCAAGGTCGCCCTCAAAATCATCAAGCTGGGCATGGACACCAAGAACGTGGTCGCCCGCTTCGAGGCCGAACGGCAGGCCCTGGCGATGATGGATCACCCCAACATCGCGAAAGTCTTCGACGGCGGCTCGACCGACACCGGCCGGCCGTACTTCGTCATGGAGCTGGTCCGCGGCGTCTCCATCACCGACTACTGCGACAACAACCGGCTCAGCACGCGCCAGCGACTGGAACTGTTCGTCCAGGTCTGCAACGCCGTGCAGCACGCCCATCAGAAAGGCATCATCCACCGCGATATCAAGCCGACCAACGTCATGGTGACGCTCCACGATGGCAAGCCCGTTCCCAAGGTCATCGATTTCGGCATCGCCAAGGCGACCAACCAGCGGCTCACCGAGCAGACGCTGTTCACGCGGTACGCTCAGATGATCGGCACGCCGGAGTATATGAGCCCGGAGCAGGCCGAGATGAGCGGCCTGGACATCGACACGCGAACCGACATCTATTCGCTGGGCGTCCTGCTTTACGAACTATTGACGGGCTCGACGCCTTTCGCAGGCGAAACGCTCCGCAGCGCGGGCTACGCCGAGATGCAGCGGATCATCCGCGAGACAGACCCGCTCAAACCCTCGACCCGAATCCGGACGCTCGGAGCGACGCTGCAAGGCGTGGCCCAGTCCCGCCAGTGCAGCGTCGAGCTGTTGCCCAAACTCATCCGCGGCGACCTCGACTGCGTCGTCATGAAGAGCATCGAGAAGGATCGGACGCGGCGATACGAGACCGCCCACGCGTTGGCCGAGGACATCGAACGGCATCTGCGAAACGAACCCATTCAAGCCGGTTCGCCCGGCACGGCCTATCGCATTCAGAAATTCGTGCGGAGGCATCGCGCCCGGCTGGCGGCGTGGTCTGCCGCGATCGTGCTTGCCGCCGGACTCCTCTTCGCAGGCATCACCTACCTGCGTCTGAACACCCAGCGAACGCAGAGCGAGCACGAGAAGACCCTGGTCTCGGTCGAGGACATGCTCAGCCGGGGCGAGTATGCCTCCGCTCTCTCCGAGATCAAGCCCATCCTCTCCAGTCGATACGTCGGCCCCAAGGCCCGGCTCCTGCACGCCCGCGTGCTGCTGGAGTTGCAGGGCCCCCGCGCCGGCGTCGAGCAGTTGCAGGGATTGCTCGACGAGACGCCCGAAGTCGCGGCCAACGCGCATTTTCTCCTGGCCTGGATCTACCTGGAGGGAGCGCCGGACGACCCTGCGATGAAGAACAAAGCCGAACAGCACCTCCAACAAGGCGAGCGACTGTTGCCGAGGACCGCGGAAGCCTACCTGCTCCGCGCCATGACGGCCCAGACCGTCCAAGACACCCTCGGCGCCCTCAACGACGCGCTCGACCTTGACCCCACACACTACGGGGCGCGCCGGGCGCGCGCCCTGGCCTACTACGCCCTCGGCGACTACCGCCCCGCGGAGACCGAGGCTTCCATCATGATCGGAGCCCAGCCGGCGAATCCCGCGGGCTTCCTGCTCCGCGCCATGGCGCGTCGCGAGCTCGCACAGACATCTAAAGACGCGGACCTGTTCACCGCCGCCTTGACGGACCTCGACCGAGCCGCCGCGTTGACAGGGCCGCGGGATCGCCGCCGCATCGAGTTGTGCAATGAGCAACGCCGGACCCTGATGCGAATGGGCCGCTATGCGGAGGCGATGGCCGACGTCGAGGTCTGCCGCAAGATGCAGCCCGACGAAGCGATCCACCAGTTCAACCAGTTCTGCCTCCTGACGGCCCTGGGCAAATACGACGAGGCGCAGAAGCAGTACGATGCGATGGCGACCCAGCCGGGCGAACTCCAGCCCCGCGTCGAGACCGCGGCCGCTCAGCATGTTTTCGATTGCCTCTCGGCCGGTCAGTCGTGGCATCCGCCCGAGAGCCGGCCGCAAGGCAAGGCGTTCGACGCGATGTACCGGGCCCAGGAGGAATATCGGCAGATCGCCGCCAAGGCGACGCGGGTCGTGCCGGAGGGCTTCCACCCCACGTGGTCGCCCGACGGCGAGGAACTGGCCTACAGCCGCGGCACGCTCGGCGCCAGCGGCATCGAGATCCGTCGGCTCGCGACGGGCAAGACCCGCCTGCTGGTCATGCCGGGCAAGGACCCCGCATGGTCGCCCGATGGTCGGCATATCGTGTACGTCCGGGACCGTCAGGTCCTGCCCATCACCGATCTGACCACGCAGCGTCCCGGCGAGAACCGCCCCTACGAGCAGGAAGAGATCTGGATCATCCGGGCCGACGGCTCGCAAGCCCCGCGGTTCCTCGCCAAGGGCGGCTGGCCGAGCTGGAATCGCGACTCCAACCGCGTCTACTATCACTCCCGCACGGGCGGCAAGCTGTGCTGCGTGTCGACGGACCCGAACGCCCCCGAGCCGCGGGAGATCCGCGAGAGCATGGACTATTTCCCCTCGGTCTCTCCCGACGAGAAGTACGTGACAAGCATGCAGGAAGGCAAGACGCTGCAAGTCCTCGACCTGGCCGGAGGCGAGGTCGTCGCAAGCTGGACGAGCCCGCGGGACCGCCAGCAGTTGTTCGTCCAGTGGTCCGCCGACAGTCGCTTCCTGAGCCTGGGAGGCTACTGGGGCGGCGGACTGTGGATCTATGACATGGAGAAGAAAGAAGCATCCAAAGTCCTTGACGGGGCCTTCGCTTGCTGCTGTTGGTCGGGCATCGACCGCAGCCGCATGGCCATGGAGAAAGTCTGTGCCGACTGGCACAAGGAGATCTGGGTGACCAATCCGGCCGCCGGCACAGAGGCGGCGCGGCCTCGATAGCGGAGTATCGTAAGCAACCTCATCAGTATCGCAATGGCACCAGGGCCGGCGACTCTTTCGCCCCGGCGGCGAAGGCCGCAGCCCTCCCCTGCCTCGGGCGCCCGGTTTGCGCGCTCGAATACAGGATGGCAAAAATCGATCGCAAACCAGAGAGGACGACACACATGAGGACTCAGCAGATCAAACGGATGGCGATGGCAACGGGATTGATGGTCGCGTGGGCTTGCTTGGGAACGGCCCGAGGGGACTTCTACTGCGGGACTCCCACGAAGGTCCCCAACGTCAACGACGGTTTCAGCAGCCTCGGAGGCAGCATCTCGGCCGACGGCCTGTCGCTGTATTTCACCTCGCAGCGGGCGGGCAACTACGGCGAGAATTTCGACATCTGCGTCGCGACGCGGGCCACTGTGCAGGACGCCTGGGGGACGCCGCGAAACCTCGGCGCGACGATCAACGGCACGTTCTTCGAGCACACCGCGAACATCTCTCCCGACGGTCTGTCGCTGCTGTTCTCCTCCGACCGGCCGGGCGGCTGGGGCGGCATGGATATGTGGATGGCGACCCGTGCCGGCGTGGACAGCCCGTGGAGCGAGCCCGTGAACCTGGGCCCGGCGGTCAACGGTGCGGCCTGGGACCTGAGCCCGAGACTCTCCGCGGACGGCCTGTCGCTGTACTTCCACTCGGCCCGCCCCGGCGGACTGGGCGGCGAGGACATCTGGGTGGCCACGCGGGCCTCCAAGACCGAACCCTGGGGCACGCCCACGAACCTCGGCCCCACGATCAACACGGGCAACAACGACGGCGAGGCCGTGATCTCGCCGAACGGACTGGTCTTGTTCTTCAGCTCCGACCGGATCGGCGGCGCAGGCAGCTACGACCTCTGGATGGCCACCCGAAAGACTGTAGACAGCCCGTGGACGACGCCTGTCAATCTGGGACCGATGGTCAACAGCGCCAGCATCGAATGGTGCGGCTCGATCTCGGCCGACGGCTCTACGCTGTACTTCTGCTCCGACAGGCCGACCACCTGGGGCCCTTGCACCCTCTACCAGGCGACGCTCACGCCGATGCCCGACTTCAACGGGGACGGCATGGTCGACGGCGCGGAAGTCCGAATCCTGGCCGAGAACTGGGGCACCGATGAATCGATGTACGACATCGGACCCATGCCCTACGGCGACGGCATCGTCGACGCCCAGGACCTGCTGGTCCTCTCGGAGTACGTGTCGAAGGAAGTGCTCGACCCGGCGATCGTCTCTCTCTGGAAGCTCGACGAGTACGAAGGCGACACCGCAGCCAATGCGGCGGGCGGTCCCGAGGCGAAGCTGGTCGGGAATCCCCTATGGCTACCGGGGGATGGTGCGATCGGCGGCGCGATCCGGCTCGACGGCGTGGATGACTGCCTGATCGGCGGGTTCGACCGCGACCCGTCGAAAGCCCCCTGGAGCGTGTTCGCATGGGTCAAGGGCGGCGCCCCGGGCCAGGTGATTCTCTCGCAGGAAGGCGGCGTCAACTGGCTGACGACAGACCCCACGACAGGGGCTTTCAGGACCGATCTGCGAAGCGCAGGCCGGCTCAGCCGGACCCTGGCCACCCAGACGGTCGTCACCGACGGCCAGTGGCATCACATCGGTCTGACCTGGGACGGGAACACGCGGGCTCTGTGTGTCGACGGGGCAATCGCGGCGCAGGATTCGCAGGGCGCGTTCACATCGGTCAACGGCCCCCTGCACATCGGCTGCGGAAGCGACATGGCCGCGGGCAGCTACTGGTCCGGCCTGATCGATGACGTCCGCATCTATGATCGCACAGTCAAGCCGTGAGAGTCACCACCAGGAAGACACGAAGAAATGAGAGAAATCCAGGGCCGGCACAGTCCTTCGCAACCGGCCCTGTTTTTTTCCGCCGTGAGCGTACTTAGCCCCACCACAGGAGTCTATGCCCACAGGGAACCGTATGAGCCTGCCTGCACGCCCATACGACCGGCCTCGCCGCCGGGTCGCCATCGACTCGGCCGGCTGGGCCGGATTCATTCCACAGCGCCCTGTTTGTCGTAGTCCGAGACTTCCACCCACTCACATGTACAGGCGTTTGCCACAGACCCAATGTTGATAAGAATCTGGCAAGATTCTGCAAAAAAGATTCGTCACGAGGTAAGAATACCAGATCCAGCGTTCTTGCGACCCCTCTGTGGAAGCCAAGGCGACCGTGTCACGCCCGACGAGTCGACCCCATCGGTCAAACCGGGGCCCCGCCGCGGGACATGGCCTCCAGGAACTCCCTGTTGGTCGGATACTTCTTCAGCAGCTTGCCCAGGGCCTCGATCGCGTCACGCGGCCCGTAATTGGCCAAGACCCGCCGCAACGTGACAAGGCCGCGACTGTGCTCGGGCGTATACAGCTTGGCCTCTTTGCGCGTGCCGCTGGCGGGGATGTTGATCGCCGGCCAGATCCGCAGTTCGGCCAGCGAGCGATCGAGGACCAGCTCGCTGTTGCCGGTGCCCTTGAATTCCTC